>NZ_JBFUJC010000273.1:0-4193 GCF_056401595.1 Paenisporosarcina sp. P4_E4_2
CTGGAGTAGGTACGCAATTTAAGATTCTCATTCCGAAAAAACAATAAACTTAACAAGTTCTTTACAAGCTCTACACAGTGGATTCATAATGCTTTGTTAAGATATTTATGAAACCCCCTATTACCGCATTTGGCAGGAAAAAGAACCCTATTTCAAGGGTTCTTTTTTCATGTGTAATAAATTGTTCATTTCGTCTCGAATGGGTGATTGGGATCGAGGGTCCTGAAAAATTCCAATGAAAGTAAACTTTATGAAACTTTATATTGATCTAATCGTAGAAATAATGAGTGAAAAGAAAAGAGGGATACATAGATGAGTGTTAAGCGCATTTTAACGACTGCATCTTTGGCTTTGGCTGGAATCATTGCACTTATTGCCATATTTACTACATGGTATACAGTGGATGAATCGGAGCAAGCGGTCGTCATAACTTTTGGGAAAGCAGAGGAGCCAATACTAGATTCTGGATTGCATTTTAAATTGCCATGGCCCATGCAAAAAGTAGAAATTCTATCGAAGGAGACATTCAGTCTGCGATTCGGCTACAAGCAATCAGAAGATGGAGAAATTGATTCATACGATAACGAAACAAAAATGATTACAGGGGATGAAAACATTGTATTAACTGACTTGGTTGTACAGTGGAAAATCACAGACCCTGGAAAGTATTTATTTAATTCAGAAGCCCCACAGGAAATTTTGCATGATGCCACTTCAGCATCTATCCGTTCAATCATCGGGAGTTCGATGATTGATGAAGCTTTAACATCAGGAAAAGCAGATATTGAAGCTCAAACGAGGGACTTACTTGCTACGCTTATCGAAAAATATGATATTGGTATTTCCATTTTAGGTGTAAAACTACAAGATGTAGAATTGCCGAATGCAGAGGTCCGTTCTGCTTTTACAGCCGTAACCGATGCGCGTGAAACGAAAAACACGAAAACAAATGAAGCGAAGAAATATCAAAATCAGCGTGAAAGTGAAGCAATTGGTGAGATTGCTGCCATTAAGTCCCGTGCTGAAGGCCAACGTACAGCACGTATTCAGCAGGCAACAGGAGAAGTGGCTGTCTTCAATAAACTTTATGCAGAGTATCGAAACAATCAGGAAATCACAAGACAACGATTAGTCATTGAGACATTGGAGTCGGTCTTGCCGAATGCTCAAATTTACATCATGAATGATTCAGGTGAAACGGTGAAGTACTTGCCATTACAACAACCTACACAAGTTCCACCAGTTACAACTGAGCAGGGAGGCGGCAARTAATGGACACGAACAAACCGAACCCATTCGCAAGCCTGGAACAAAAGTTCAATGAACAATTCAATAATAAAAATAAAATAACAAAAACACGAGAGCCTACAAATTTAAAAAAACATATGAAGACCATTATTACATTAACCGTCGTATTTGCCGTTCTAATTATCCTGCTCGCTAATATATATGTTGTTAAAGAAAATGAGTACCGTGTTGTTCGCCAATTTGGTGAAGTGGTGGATATTCGATTTGAGCCTGGAATTTATATGAAAATCCCGTTTGTCCAAAGTGTCTCTACTTTACCGCGTTATCAGATGACGTATAACGTTTCGGAAGCGGAAATCAATACTAAGGATAAAAAGCGAATTATCATTGATAACTACGCTGTATGGCGAATTAGCGAACCTAAAGCCATGATAACGAGTGCAGGAACTTTGTTGAATGCAGAAGCGCGAATGGAAGAGTTTATATACTCTGTCGTACGGACAGAACTTGGACAGCTGAACTATGATGAAATCATCAATGATGAAAACACTTCGAGAGGAAGCTTGAATGACCGCGTGACTGCACGCGTAAATGAGCTTCTGAAAGACGATGATTACGGAGTAGAAGTAATTGATGTCCGAATGAAGCGTACGGACCTCCCACCAGAAAACGAACAATCCGTTTATACACGCATGATTTCCGAACGCCAATCCATAGCACAGAAGTACCTGTCTGAGGGGGATGCAGATAAGCGCACAATTGAAGCATCTACAGATCGCAAAGTACAGGAAATGGTTGCAATTGCCCAAAAAGAAGCATCCATCATTGCAGCTGAAGGTGAATCGGAAGCGGCCAAGATTTATAATCAATCTTTCTCGAAAGACCCTGAATTTTATGCTTTATATCGAACATTAGAATCCTACAAGAAAACAATTGGTGATGATACAATGATTATTTTGCCATCGGATTCTCCTTATGCAAAAATTCTTTCAGGTTACTTGGAATAGATTATTAGGAGTGACATTTCATAAGCTGTATTTGAAAAACCAATAACACTGTTTATTTCAAAGGACGTCATTTTCCTTTCATCTTGCCAACATGGTAATATGAAGGAAGATGACGTTTTTTTACGTAGAGGAGTGGAAAATCTGTGAGCAAAAATAAAGTTTTATTATTAGATGGAAATAGCTTAGCGTATCGAGCATTTTTCGCGCTCCCATTACTGACGAATGAACATGGGATCCACACAAATTCAGTATATGGTTTTACAATGATGCTACAAAAAATATTGGATGAAGAACAACCAACACATATGCTTGTGGCATTTGATGCAGGGAAAACCACGTTTAGGCACACGACTTTCGGTGAGTATAAGGGTGGCCGTCAAAAAACACCACCAGAGCTTTCGGAACAGTTTCCATATTTGCGAAAACTATTAAGCGCATATCAAATCCCGCAATATGAGCTTCCGATGTATGAAGCGGATGACATAATCGGGACGTTGAGCAAACAGGCTGAAGCAAAGGGAGAAGAAGTGATTATTGTTTCGGGTGATAAAGACCTTACACAGCTTTCTTCGGACTCGACGACTGTCTATATCACACGTAAAGGCATGACTGATATCGAGAAGTWTACACCTGAGCACATACTAGAAAAGTATGGCTTAACCCCTAATCAAATCATTGATATGAAAGGATTAATGGGGGACGCATCAGATAATATTCCAGGAGTTCCTGGTGTCGGTGAAAAGACAGCAATCAAACTATTACTTGAACATCACTCGGTTGATGGTGTGTACGAAGGCCTTGAGAGTGTCAAAGGAGCAAAATTAAAAGAAAAACTAGTGGCCAATGAAGAGCAGGCAAAAATGAGTAAAGTGTTGGCAACCATTGAAACACAAGCTCCAATCACTATTTCTTTAGAAGATTTGTCCTATAATGGTCCCGATATGGATGAGGTCATTAAAATTTGGCAGGAGCTGGCCTTCAAATCACTGTTAGAAAAAACAACCTATTCACAAGTGGAAGAAACGAAAGCAGATATTTCTTTCAAGCACATATCAGAAATTACGACAGAGCAACTTTCAGAAGAAATGGCTGTTCATCTGGAATTGTATGACGAGCAGTATCATACAGCTGATATGTTGGGTGTCGCACTTGTTGATGACAAAAATGCGTTTTTTATGAAAGTTGAGGACGCGTTTGCATGTGAATCATTCCGTACGTGGCTGGCTGATGCGTCGAAAAAGAAACAATTGGTAGATTCCAAAGCGGCACTTGCAGCTTTCCATCGCAATGGGGTACTGCTCGATGGTGTTGAATTCGACTTTGTCCTTGCTGCCTATATTGTGAATCCAGGGATTACATCTGATGATGTAGCTGTGTTATCACGGGAGTTTGGCTACAGTGAAGTATTAACGAATGAACAAGTGTATGGCAAAGGTGCTAAGAAATCAGTTCCTAGCGACGCCGAACTAGGAGAACATGTAGTCAGAAAAGCAATGGCTGTATGGAAACTGCGTAAAGTAATGGATGATAAGCTGAAAGAAAACGAGCAATATGAACTTTATCATGATTTGGAGTTACCATTAGCTACAATCCTCGGGAAGATGGAGTCAGATGGTGTGAATGTCAATCGTCAAACACTGGTGGATATTGGTGAGGATTTAGCCGGGAAGTTGACGGAGATTGAACAAACCATTTATCATGCAGCAGGTGAAAACTTCAATATTAATTCACCGAAACAACTAGGTGTAATCTTGTTTGAAAAACTTGGGCTTCCACCTCTTAAAAAAACGAAGACAGGATACTCAACGGCCGCAGACGTTTTAGAGAAATTGGAAGGGAAGCATGAAGTCATTTCCCATATCCTTTTGTATCGTCAGTTGGGCAAATTGCAGTCGACGTATATTGAAGGATTGTTAAAAGAAATTCACAAGGACGACG
>NZ_JBFUJC010000274.1:0-4190 GCF_056401595.1 Paenisporosarcina sp. P4_E4_2
AACATCACCTGAAGGAATGCGACCAGCGACTGCTGCTTGGTTTTGGCTAAGTGCCAATACATCACCGTTTTCCATGATGAAAGTATTTTCCGGCTCCACGTCACAATCAACAGCAAGTTCCGTATGCATTTTCAACATACGATACTCACCATGAATCGGCATAAAGAATTTAGGTTTCATTAAACGTAACATCAATTTCTGTTCTTCTTGAGAACCATGACCTGAAGTGTGAATGTTATTCAATGAACCATGAATAACATCTGCTCCTGCACGGAACAATAAGTTGATTGTTCGATTGACGCTTGTACGATTACCAGGAATCGGTGAAGAAGAGAAAATTACCGTATCCGCTGGTTGAATTTGAATTTGTCGGTGTGTACCGTTTGCAATTCTCGATAACGCTGCCATCGGTTCACCTTGGCTACCTGTACATAAAATCATAACTTCATTCGCAGGCAAACGATTCAATGATTGCGCATCGACGAATGTTTCTTTCGGTGCAGTAATATAGCCAAGTTCACGTCCGATTGTAATGGCGTTATCCATACTACGTCCAAAAACAGCAATTTTACGTCCGTGATGGACAGCCGCTTCCGTTACTTGTTGTAAGCGATGAATGTTTGACGCAAAAGTTGCGAAAATGATGCGACCATCAACTTTACGGAAAATTTCCGACAAGCTTTCGCCAACTTTACGCTCTGACATTGTGAAATTTGGTACTTCTGCATTTGTACTATCAGAAAGCAAACACAGCACGCCGTCTCGGCCAATTTCAGCCATTTTGGTTAAGTTAGCTGGTTCACCAWCGGGTGTGAAATCGAATTTAAAATCTCCTGTATGTACAACATTGCCGGGTGGTGTTTTAACTACGATGCCGTATGCATCCGGAATACTGTGCGTTGTACGGAAGAAACTCACTGAAGTTTTTCTGAATTTAATCACGTCTTCTTCAGCGATTACATGCATTTTAGTTGTACGCAATAAACCATGTTCTTCTAATTTATTTCGCAATAAACCTAGTGCAAGTTTGCCTCCGTAAACAGGGATATTTAATTGTTTCAGCAAATAGGGAATACCACCGATGTGATCTTCGTGACCGTGTGTAATAAATAGACCTTTAATCTTGTCTACATTTTTCACAAGGTACGTGTAATCAGGAATAACGTAATCAATCCCGAGTAAATCATCTTCAGGGAATTTAATACCTGCATCAATTAAAATTATTTCATCTTGGAATTGAACACCATAAGTGTTTTTACCGATTTCGCCCAGTCCGCCGAGTGCGAAAACCGCTGTTTGATCATTCTTAACAAATTTCATGTGGATTAAAGTTTCTCCACTTTGTAGTTTTCGCTAGCTTGTTCGTAAGATAAATGATTACCTTCTAGTAGCTGAACGAATTCGATATTATACTTGCGATCCTTTAAAGCGTAACGAACTTCACGTTCAGAGGATGCTTCGATATAAAGGCTTTTTGTGTTTTCGCGAACTGGCACTTCAAGCACGTTTTCTTGATAATAAACTTTGTAAATCATGTTTTGCTCTCCTTTTTCACGTTCAAAATAATTACATTCTCTTTATATTATCACGAGCGCCTTTTAAAATAAAGAAAAGCCCTACTATAAATAGCAGGGCAAAAAATTAAGCGATCGATTTTTTCCCGARTATGCCGCCCAACCGTCTCAATAATTTCTTTTTTAGACGCTTTAACATGGCAAATCACTCCTTATACATCATTATACAGAAAATTGCAACTTTTGTAAAGGGTTCCCGTCTTTAGTAGACTGGAGGACAAAAGAAAGGATGAAAGTTTTGAGAAAAGTATTGTTTTTTGATATTGACGGAACCTTATATAATTCCGATAAAAAGTTACCAATCAAAGCGAAAGAAGCAGTATTCGAAGCTCGAAAAAACGGGCATGAAGTTTTTATCGCTACTGGACGAGCACCTTTTATGATTCAGGATGTTCTAAAAGAATTAGAGATTGACTCGTACATATGTTTTAACGGTCAATATATTGTCTATAAAGGTGAAGTGGTGTCCAAAACACAAATTGATCTTGAACTACTCAAGTCAGTATCGGCCTACGCGGAAATCAAAAATCATCCGATGGTATATATGAATGCTGAAAAAATGATTGCCTCTAGTACATATCATCCTCATGTAGAAGAAAGCATCAGTACCCTGAAGTTTCCTCATCCTGCTTTCGAAAAAGATTTTTATCTTAATCAAAAAATTTATCAAGCGCTTTTATTTTGCTCTTTTGAAGAAGAAAAGGCATACAAAGAAAATTTCCCGCTTTTGAAATTCGTCAGATGGCATCGTGTATCTACTGATATTTTGCCAAATGGGGCTTCAAAAGCCAATGCTGTATATTTTTTATGTGAAAAACTTCAAATCGCAGTTGAAGACACGATTGCTTTTGGAGACGGGCTGAATGATGTCGAAATGTTGGAGGCGGTAGGTTTTGGCGTTTGTATGGGGAATGGACATGAAGAAGCGTTGAAACGTGCTAAATATGTTACCACTCATGTTGACGAAGATGGTTTAGTAAATGCCATGAGATATTTAAAGCTTATTTAATTCAAATAAACAGCAAAAAGGTTCCCAAAATTTTTGGGAACCTTTATTATTTTCGTTCATAAGGAACGGCATCAGGGATTTCTTCAAAAGGGTTTTTCTTGTTGATGTGATCGAAAAACATAATCCCGTTCAAGTGATCCAACTCGTGTTGAAAAGCGATTGCTGGTAAACCTTTTAAACGCAGTTTGAATTCTTTTCCATCTGGATAAATACCTTTGGCGGTTATGCGTGCATATCTAGGAACATAACCTTCTATTGCACGGTCAACAGATAAACAACCTTCTCCAACAGTAATATACGTTTTTTCAACTGAGTGACTGATTATTTTTGGATTTATGGCAACTAGACTTAATTCATCGTCCGGTAAGTGAAGTGCAAACATACGCTTTGATACATTGACTTGGGGTGCAGCTATTCCGATTCCAGGACGCAAGTCATATCGTCCCACCATTTCCGAATCTTGACTGTTTTTCACATAGTCCAATAAGTCCTGTGCCAATTTGGCATCTTCAGTGCATAGAGGGAAATCTACTTCCTGCGCTTTTTTTCGCAAAGTTGGATGTCCTTCGCGGATAATATCTTTCATTACAAACATCGTGGTCTTCCTTTCCTACTTTCAGTCTTTAATTAGTATAGCGAAGGTTAGCCCTTGTGCAAACGAAAATGACGAATTTAGTGAAGTTGAAATTTTTCACTTGAAGGTCTATAGTAAAAAAAGATTTGGGAGGTTATGAAATGAAAAAAATTGTAATTGGTACCGTTTTGTCTACTTCACTATTACTCTCTGCATGTTCAATAGGAACATCTGTTGAGCAGCAATTATCCGATTCATTAACTAAAATATATGAAGAAGAACAAGGATATCGTGACGCACAAGCAAAATTGGCTGAATTAGAAAAGAAAGAACAACTGACTTTTAACCAAACGATGGAACTTACTCAAGAACAGAAAGAAAAAGTCGGTGCAAAAGTTGAAGAGATGAAATTATCATTAACTGAAAGATTAACTCTATTAAAAGAAGAGAATGATTCGATTAAAGGCGCCCAAGAATCACTTTCTTCATTAGATAAAATAGTAGAAGAGGCAAAAGAAGATCAAATCAAATCTTCGGTATCTGAATTACAAGCTACAATGGATGCGCGATATGAAGCACATGATGTCGTAAGTGATGAATATCAAAAATTAACTGACTTACAAAGTGATTTATATGAAATGCTAGCGAATGAAGAAACTCAACAAGAAGAACTTCAGGAACATGTAACGAAAGTCAATGTGCAAAACGAACTTGTTCAATCAGCGATTAATGCTTTCAATGATGCAACCAAAAAAATAAATGATCAGAAAGAGTCTGTATATGACTCGTTACAAGAAGAAAAGTAAAACGACCTCGAGCTGAGGTCGTTTCAGCTTTTTGACAAAAGAATAATAATTAATATAAAAGTATAAAAATTGAGTTCTTATTTTTTGCACTCTAACGAAAGAGATTGTGGTCGGCTATATCTTTCGCTTTCCGCGGACGAAACGCTAGCCTCCTCGGCTCAGCTGTCTATGACAGCTGAACCTGTGGGGTCTAACTTATTTCGTTTTTCCGCAGGAGTCTTCAGAAA
>NZ_JBFUJC010000275.1:0-4187 GCF_056401595.1 Paenisporosarcina sp. P4_E4_2
ATATTGTGCAACTATGAATGACATTGTAAAACAAAGGGCAATAATTGTAAGAAACCAATTTGTTTTCATAGCACCATAATATTCCCGTTGCCAAATCATCTTGCCATGGCCTCTACAGGTGTTTGTAYGGATTCAATGATATCATTAAGAATATGAGATGGTTCACGAATCAATAATCCTTCAGCAGATAAAATGAGACGATGTGTAGCGAGTGGTGCAACCATTTTTTTCACATCATCCGGATTTACATACGAACGTCCATTAATGTACGCATGTCCCTGCGCTGCATGCAATAACGCAAGAGAAGCACGTGAACTTAATCCTAACTCCACTTGTACATGTTGCCTTGTCGCCTGAATAATCTGTAAAATATAGGTTTCAATATCTTCATGAACCGTCACTTTCCTGACTTCACTGCGCCATAGTTTAACATCTTCAATGTCTATGAGCGATGAAGTTTTAACTTCCCCTGGGTTATGACTGAACTCTTTCAAAATTCTTCTTTCTTCTTCAAAGCTCGGGTAATTAATTTCAATTCGGAACAAGAAACGATCCAGTTGGGCTGCAGGTAATGAAAAAGTCCCTTGTTGCGATTCCACTGGATTTTGAGTGGCAATTACCATAAATGGTTCAGGAAGAGCAATCGTTTCTCCATCTATTGTTACTTGCTTTTCCTCCATGGCTTCAAGCAAACTCGATTGTGTTCTGGGTGTTGCACGGTTAATTTCATCAGCAAGCAATATGTTGGTGGCTACAGGGCCTGGGCGTAAGACAAATTCCTGAGCTTTCGGATCAAAATAACTGATACCGGTAACGTCAGATGGTAATACGTCAGGAGTAAACTGTAAACGTTTAAAGTTCCCTTTAAATGCATGTGCAAAAGATTTGGCCATCATCGTCTTCCCTGACCCTGGCACACTTTCAAGTAACACGTGCCCTCCCTGAATCAACGCAATCAGCATAAAATCAATTTCTTTTTCACGTCCCACAATTGATTCATTTAAATTCTTTCTCAACAGATTTAATTTGGACATTTTACTTCCCCCTTTAAGTTATATAAGTATACCAAATAAACCCATTATTCCGAAAAAACTTTATAATAAAAAAACTAAGCGAAAATCGCCTAGTTTTTGATTAATTCCTTATCGTTGGACGCTTTATTTGGGAAGTCTTTCAATTGATAGATATTTAACAGACGATCTAACTTTTTACTAAGTCGGATAGTATGAACGTTTCCAAAACCATTTTCAAGCGCTGACTTAATCATTTTCTCTCTCGTAAGTTCCACTTGCTCAAGAATTGATTCCGGCACGTGATACCTCCTTTACCAAACCCATATTATCCATTATTATACACGAAAATCTTCTCGCAAACACAAGTTTATTCCGACAAAATATGACATTCTTGTTAACTTCGTGCATCAAGATCATAAGTATAGATAACAATTCCGCCCTGTTTAGCAGTTCCTCTTATATGTTTAAAGTCTGCTCTTTGAACCAGTACTTCACGAAATGTCAAAAAATCTTCTTTTTCGATTGTAATGGAGGTTAGCTTACCTACTCTTAAATCCTCTAACTGCTGTTCATATGTATTCATGGAAAGTCTCCCTTTAGTTAAAAATTTGAAATGATTTAAATATGTTTTCAGAAAATACTTTACGTCAGAAAAATTATCATGCACACTATTGAATATGACCGCATTAAGGAGCTGAGTATCTGTGGAAATAGCAACTGTTGGATCAATAATTGAATTCAAAGATGGCTTGCAAGGGATTGTTGAAAAAGTTAATGAAAACTCCGTAATTGTGAATCTTTCCATTATGGAAAATTTCGAAGAACTCGAAATTGAAGAAAAAACAGTTATCAATCATAAACGGTATAAAATAGTATACCTTAAAGAGCAAGAGTCTTCACCCATTACTGATGAAGAAGAATGATCACTAAATGCTAAAGTACTGGAGGTGTGCAAGTTGAATATTATGGCTTCTCATCTAAGATGGACTCTCAGTTTAGTTCTCGTCTATTTGCTACTTTTTTTCACTTTTTCATTTGAAGTAATTTTTTGGTATATGTACACATTTACGATGCTGTTATTTATGTCCTTATCATTTGTTCTTGGCAAGATGGAAGATGAAATACAAACATGGGAGTACTTAATTTTCGGAATTGGTTATGGTACACTCACTTATGGACTTATTGCAACTGCATATCGCTTCTTTTCCATATTTACGGATCAAGCAGCAATTTCAGTGGAGCAATTCTTAAGTGACTTTGGACCGACTACTGTTTGGCATTATTTATTGTTGATGTTAATTATTGCCCCAGGAGAAGAATTGTTTTGGCGGGGCTTTATTCAGCAAAAATTAAAAACTTACATGAGCCCTTTCTTCGCTGTGTTGGTGGCCTCCTTACTTTTCGGATTATCCATGGCTTTCAGCGGATTTTGGTTAGGAGTGCTTGCAGCAGTCACATCCGGTTTACTGTGGGGGCTTTTGTATGAATGGAAAAAAAGCATGCCGCTCATCATTATCGCTCATATTACAATGACGATTCTACTGTTTCTGGTTTTGCCTCTCAACTCTTGAAACATATGACAACCACATCACGTCTACTACATAAAGGAGGAAATATAACATGAAAAAATCTTGGCTACTATTTGCATCATTGTCTTTAGCAATTTCCATGCTTTCTGCATGTAACTCCACAGATGAATCTAATGGTTCTGAAAGTGATAAAACTACTGTTGCGGACTCTGAAGAAACAACGGTAGATGAAACAGCTGATGAAGATGAAGCAAAAGAGGAAACAGAAGAACCAGCACCTGTTACTGAAACAAGAGGACCTGAAAAGTCACTGTCATATTCGATCAATGACGAAAAGAAAGAAGAAACCGCAAAGTTGACGGATAGTGATGAACAGAACTATTCGATCTATAAATTAGATGGCTATTCATTAACTGGGGAAGAACCTAATAAAGATTCAATATACTATGACGAAAATTCTGCCGTCTTCATGCGAGTAGAAACGATCTCCAAAGATGAAGCAGACTATGAAATTATTAGAGATACGATGATTGAAAGTATTGCAGCTGTGAGCATTGGCAAAGAACCTGTGAAGATTGACAAACAAGAGAAATTACCTCAAGGCGAAGGGATTTCGAATCAGATTGGATACGAAACTACTTTTGAATTAGGAACTGTTTCAGGGATGGTATTTGAACAAGGCAATCTGATTGTCCGCTTGACAATCTTTGATCAAAACAGTGTGAACTTAACGGATGCATTTTTGAAAATGGGCGAAACAATCGCTGTAAAACAATAAAAAATTCCGGCTCACTTAGTGAGCCGGAATTTTTTTAATATGATAAATCTTTAATTGATAATCCTAATTTTTTCAATAATGTAATCGCTTGCTCTTTCTCATCATTATCCAAAGCACCCATCATTTCATGCAATTGTTTCTCATGCTCTGGGAACAATTGAGCCATGAAAGCCTCTCCTTCAGGAGTGATTTCAGCAAATGTCACCCGGCGATCCGAAGGACATGAAACGCGGTGTATGAAGCCTCTTTTTTCCAGCTTATCAATGACATAGGTAATCGAACCACTGGCAAGCAGTATTTTATTTCCTATTTTCTGCAGCGGTTGTCGCCCCTTGTGGAATAACAATTCCAAAACTGCAAATTCAGTAGGGTTTAGTCCATTTGCTTGAAAAAATTGATTCGTACATTCATGCAATGTTTTATATGCTCTAGAAAGCACGATAAATAATTTTAACGACTGWGTCAGTTCTTCGGATTTCATCTCTATCACCTGTATTCCATTCTCTCTAATTAAAACTAGTATATAGGGAATAGAAGAACTTTGTCAAAATGGTTTGGAATTGATGTGTTTTTGCTCTAATTCGAGCAGATATTGTTTAATCGGTGTAAGTGAACCCGCTTAGCCTTTCAATGATTTGTCTTTTCCTATAACACGATGGCAGGGTACGACTATCGGTAATGGATTTTTTCGATTTGCTTGTCCTACCGCACGACAGGCTTTTGTATTGCCAATTCTATTTGCCAACTCTTGGTAACTGATTGTTTCTCCATAGGAAATACCAGGCAATTGACGCCACACACTCTGTTGAAATAAAGTTCCTCTTGCAGACAGTGGCAAATCAAATTGTATTCTCTCTCCCTGAAAAT
>NZ_JBFUJC010000276.1:0-4184 GCF_056401595.1 Paenisporosarcina sp. P4_E4_2
CTTATGCACCTTAGCTTATGCAATATCCCATTCCTCCTTCATTTAATACACCTTTCCTTGGTATACGAATCAGCAACTAAAAAGTTTCAGTATTCTGATAAATATTCCTGTTTATGGAAAGGGTGGACTTAGCCACTTTAGATCGCAACAAAAGAAGGACCGGTAAGCAAAAGCTAATGGAATTCGGCTTTACAAATTTCTGACTATCTAGTTTACACGGAACATTCGCAGACTTGAACGTTGAGCAAAATAGTAATATGAACACAAAAAACTGGAGCCCCCAAAAGGCTCCAGTTTTATCGATTCAAATATTTTTAAAGGAAGATGGCGTCGTTTTCCTTACCACTGTTCTATGACTTTTACTTCTTGGTTGTATGTCCAATTCACTTTGCAGTCCTTTCAGCAAGGAGTAGCACATGAAGATCATAATGATCGCAAATGGAAATGCCGCTGCAATAGATGCAGTTTGCAATACTTCTAATCCACCCGATATTAGCAGGACAGCTGCCACTGCGGATTGAATGATGCCCCATGTCATTTTGATTTTATTGGAAGGATTTAATGTTCCACCTTCACTCAGCATACCTAATACAAATGTAGATGTATCTGCAACGGTTACGTAATAAATGGCAACTAGAGCAAATCCCATGATGCTTAATACGGAACTTAACGGAAGATGATCAAAGAATGTGAAAATTGCCAGAGACACATTGTCCTTTATATAAGTGGCCAGTTCATGGTTTCCTGAGTCGACTACCATATCAAGAGCGGAACCGCCAAAGATAGACATCCAAATACATGTACCAAGGGTCGGAACGATTAACACGCCTATGACAAACTCTTTTACCGTTCTCCCCCTCGATATTCTAGCGATGAACATCCCGACAAATGGTGCCCATGCAATCCACCAAGCCCAATAAAATAATGTCCAGGATGCAATCCATTCGCCTTCACCAAATGGTCTCATCCTTAAACTCATTTGGACAAAATCATTGATATAGAGCCCAGTAGTATTGAAGAATACTTTAATGATGGTCAGGGTTGGACCGACAATAAGAATTAATAATAAAATGGCAAACGATATAATCATTGCCGCATTGGATAAGTATTGAATGCCCTTCTCCAAGCCAGTGTTGATTGAAATGAGGAAAATAACTGTAGCCACGACAATGACAATCAGCTGAACAGGTAACGTATTCGGAGCACCGAATATGGAATGCATCCCTGCAGTAACTTGCAAGGCTCCAAGGCCAAGAGATGTTGCAATGCCAAAGACAGTTGCAAATACCGAAAGAATATCAATTGTTTTCCCAATGGGTCCATAGATTTTATCTTTCAGAATCGGATAGAAAACAGAACTAATGGCTGCAGGCAGTTTTTTGTTGTATTGGCAAAGAGCAAGAGCCAGTCCAATAACCGTGTAAATCGCCCATGGATGCAGACCCCAATGGAAAAAGGTATATTTCATGGCAGTATTGGCTGCATCAATAGTATAGCCTTCTCCGTATGGAGGGGTCGTATAATGGGTGACAGGCTCGGCGACACTCCAGTAAACAATCCCTATTCCCATCCCAGCTCCAAACAACATAGCTAGCCAGGAGGCGGTATTGAAATCAGGCCGGTCTGTCGTTTTCCCTAACCGAATATGGCCATATTTAGAAAACAACAAATAGATGGAAAAAATCACAAAGAAAAGGGTAGCGCCGATATAAACCCATCCAAGATAATCAATCGATGCATTATAAATGGTATCGGTCACTTTCGTAAGAAGATCTGTGAAAAAGATCCCCCATGCAATAAAGATTAAGGTCAGTAACAGTGAGATGATAAATACACTGTTTTCTTTTAGCTTGTTAACGTTCATGGAAACCTCCAACAGAAATAAAATGTGAAATTAAAAAGGCAGATAAGTCCGATTGTGAAGATGAAATATAGAAATCATTGATCAAGAAGGTTATATAGAAATTCCCATTTTTCAGTGTTCATCAACTCTTCAAGTGCCAACTCTAAATTGCCACCGAGAAATACAGAATTGCCTTGGATGGCAATAACCATTGCTTCGATTGATTCATCTTTATCATTGCTTCTATACACATCGCCTATAGAAGGTAGCATATCAGCATTAAAGTTTGACAGGTCATTCAAGTTACTATCATCAATATTTTGAAGGTCTCGGTATTCAATCGGGTTGCTGTGTTCATGGCGGCCCGGAACCATCAAAAGATACTCATTATGCTTAACCCCGTTAGACTTGCTTGTAACAACCCCTTTAGATTCAGCGGATGCCACTACCTCAATTTCATTTAAAGAATAATGATCCAAGTAATCAGGGTTGGGGTGTGTAATTAAGATGTAATCTCCTTCTTCAGCTTTTCGATCCTTGCTGAGGGTATAGATGTTTTTATTGAAAATAAAGCTATCCAGCTCCTTTGGCTGGTACTTATCGATTTCCGCCGCACTGCTTAAATGCTGTGATAAATCCCTCAATTTCATAAGATGGACAGATTTTCTATACATAGGTTTTACCGAATAAACCTTGTGCAATTCATTTTGAAAATATACAATTTGCCCTTTTCTAACCTGATACAGTTTCACAGAAACCTCACCCTCCAAATAATTACGCATTTTATTTCTAGTTTTTTTATAGACCCTATGATTATTTAAGGATACTAAATGTCCATATTAAGTATCCCCTAACCAATTAAACTTAAACATAAACATTGATTTACAGAAAAATTCGACTGTTAGATAATAGAGGGAATTCTAGAGAGGGAATATTTCCAAACAGTAAAATTCCATGTAATGCTAATTGGCTAAAGGATGTACAGAAAAGACTAAGAATTTATAGCCAGCAATCTTCATATGTTTAATTTACATATGAAGGAGGCTTTAAAATGTTCGAATATAGAAATAGGCATTCTAAAGGCTTCATGCATCACAATGATGAATTCCATACATCATCAATTAATTTAGAGATTAAAAACAACTTTGATATGATTATGGAATTTACTCAATCAGTTTTGAAAGAGGTAAAGGATTTTAATAATGGAATACATGAAGAGTATAATCATCCATTGATCGATGTTATTAGATTAATTGGAAAGCAACTGCAATCTATCTATTTATCGAATCTTTTATATGTAATAGATGAATCCGATTTACCGAGTTTATATCCAAAAGAAGTGCTATTTGATCCAATAACCAGGATTTCTTTGGATGGTACAACGTTTACAGATGTAATGAGAGAACTAAAAACGGATAGGGTCATTTCTTTAGATCGGGATTTAGTACTACCATGGTCTTGGAAAAAATCTAGGTTGGTCACTTGTATTGCTCTGATTGGGGAAGGAAGAAGAATGGGGCAGTGGCGTCAAGATCACAATAATCATTATGTGGATTTGTGGTTACCAATGGGGGTAGCATTTGTTTATGGAGGAAATCATTCAATATCAGCTGGTATCATACAAGGCAAAGGAGAAATAATTCCTAGGTATGTTTATGACATTAGTGATGTGTATGATTATGTGTATTGTGATGGCTTCCACTATTATCGAATCGAAGATGGGTCCATCATTTCTAAAGTTATAAATGCTGAATTTGCAGCGATTTTTGAAATAGGCCGAATGATGAGGGAAATGTCCATAAGTTATTAGCAGCCGAAATTGCATGTTCGGCTGCCTTATTTTTGAGTGTGTCRTCATGTGGGTATTTCACATACCAAAACAATCTTTTTGAAGATATTATTTCAAGGTATTTTAGTATCTGGCTGTCCAATCAGGACAGCCTTTTATAATGGGAAATAACTGCTTTGGTTAAGGAAATATTTTTAAGGCTACATTTACAATAAGTTTTGGCATAAACAAGAAAACGCTGTAAACATTAAAATCACCAGCGTTTTCTAATAGATGGGTGATTATTTATTGGGCAATAGTTGGAAAATGAGTTAAATGTAGTAATATATAAGAATAACAAAGATTTGTCGAAATTTAAGCAAAGTGAAAATAAGTAAAGGGTGCCCGCGTAATGACTACGAATAACAGAGAAGTTGGGGAACAGGGTTAAGGGGGAAGTATTTTGGAGCTGAAAATATGGGAGATTGATTTTGATGTGATTGGTCCTGTATCAATTGAGAGAGATATACGTTTTAAACAAGAAAAAGGATTTGATCACCATCAATTCTATAG
>NZ_JBFUJC010000277.1:0-4167 GCF_056401595.1 Paenisporosarcina sp. P4_E4_2
ATATAGGCACCTCCAACGTGTAAATCGGACATTTTACATAATTTCGGCAAAATTCTTCGATTTTCGGCAACATTAACGATTGTTTCATGGTAGTATTACATATATAAACTGGCATAGACCGTGATTTTGGAACAGGGGGCTTACGATGACTAAGTATATCATCATTGCAATCATCGTACTAATTGCATTAATTGTAGTCGGATTTATGATCCGTCGTAAACATAACAGTGAAATTGAAAGACTTGAACATGAAAAACATCAAATTCAAAACAAACCAATATTAGAAGAAATGACGAAAGTTAAGCAGCTGAATATGAATGGTCAAACGGAAGAACTGTTTGAAAGCTGGCGAAACAGTTGGACGCAAGTTATGGATGTCCATATGCCGAAAATCGATTCATTGCTGTTTGATGCTGAAGATAGTATTGATAAATTCCGTTTCAAACGTGCTACAGCGATAGAAAAAGAAATTCAAGAACGTATTCAGCAAAGTGATGAACAAATGTCCCGAATTTTAAAAGAGCTTGAGCAACTGATTGGAAGCGAAGAGAAAAACCGAGTGGAAATGGATAGCTTGAAAGAGCAATATCGTGCAGCGCGTAAAACTTTACTCGCGCATCAACATTCTTTCGGAGCGGCGGCTGTACCACTTGAGAAGAAATTGGAGCAATTCGGTCCTCAATTTGAAGAATATGATCGACTAACTGAAAACGGCAATTATTTGCAAGCACGTGAAATTGTCATTGGACTTGATCAGGAAGCCCAGCATGTATTTAACTTATTGCAAGATATTCCTTCGCTGTTAACAGACGTACAAAACAAGATTCCCTCAAGTATTCATGATCTCCGTAGTGGACAACGTGAAATGGAAGAACAATCCTATTATTTAGAGCATCTTGAAATGACGGATCAATTGGACAAATTGGATGAAGAATTGGTACTAATGAAAGAATCAATCATTCAGCTTGAGATTGAAGACGCGAAAATTCGTATTGAGCAAATGAAGGATGAAATTGAAGCGTTCTATGACATGCTGGAAAAAGAAGTAATGGCAAAACGTTATGTTGATAAACATCGTCACCCTACTGAGCGTCGATTGGCTGAAGTTACGTCCATTACACGTCAAACAAGTGATGAAGCTGCATATGTTCAACAAAGTTATCGTTTACCAGAGAAAGAAGCAGAAATTCCTCTTGTTTGTCTGAAGCAAATCGAAACCTTGCAAAAACGTTATGATTTACTTGCACAACGAGCAAGTGAAGATCAATTAGCTTATTCAAGCCTTCAGGATGAACTTACACTGATTTCGACTGATTTGGAAAGCTTATATGAAGAGCAAGATCGTTTCTCTAATAGCCTGAAAAATTTACGTATTGATGAAAACCGGGCTCGAACCAATTTAGATGAACTGAAGCGTTTGTTGCATGAAACCGACCGTATGGTACATAAAGCGAATATGCCGGGGATTCCTGAAGAAATGGATGTTCGTTTGGAAGAAGCCGAAGAACATATTTACTTGGTGATGCAAAGCTTGCAAGAAGTACCACTGAATATGAAATTGGTAGACAATTATTTGGCAAAAGCGGATAAATGTATCCATGAAGTACATGCTAAATCAAAAGAAATGCTTGAAAATGTATTGTTGATTGAACGTATCATTCAATACGGCAACCGTTATCGTGCGAGTCATCCACGGATGAATCAGCGTTTATTGGAGGCTGAAGCGGCATTCCGTCAGCTTCGATATTCCAAAGCACTTGAAGAAGCAGCTACTGCTGTAGAAGAAGTGGAACCGGGTGCGATGAAGCGAATTGAAGTTCTTGTCAAAGAGGACGCGTGGCGTTCATAACAAGAAAAGCGTAAAGCACTACTTTAGCCTGACATCGGCGATGGAAGAACCTAAGAAAAAGCCTGCATTTGCTTAGGTAGGAAGGCATCCTGTAGACTCAAGCTAAGATGCGGGCTAGTGCTTGAAGCTAGACATTAAAGAATATCAGTATGGTATACTTTTATGTAATAAGGGCAATTGAAACCACCGCACACCACGTGTTGGTGGTTTTCTAATGAAAAGGAGTTCAACAATGTATTATTTCGATCATAGTGCAACGACGAAACCACATAAAGAAGTATTGGATACTTTTGTAAAGGTGAATGAGGCGTATTATGCAAACCCTGCATCTTTGCATGAAATGGGCGTGGATTCACATATGCTCCTTTCCCGTGCTCGAAAGCAAATTGCAGATATGTTAAAGACAGAAGAAAACAAAGTGATTTTCACTTCAGGCGGAACAGAATCCAATCATTTTGCCATCAATGGTCTTGCTAGAAACCTGCAGTCTCGAGGAAGACATATCATCACTTCAAATATTGAACATCCGTCCGTGTTGGAATCGATGAAACAATTGGAGAAACAAGGCTTTGAAGTCGATATTATAACAGTAAATGAAAAAGGTATTATTTCAGTTGAAGATGTAAAAGAGCGATTGCGTAAAGATACGATTTTGGTAAGTGTAATGCATATTAATAACGAGATTGGAAGCATACAACCAATTGAACAATTAGCAAAAGTCATCCATCAACATAGCCGAGCATTATTTCACGTAGATGCAGTTCAAAGTTTTGGTAAATATCCAGTGTCGTTTCCCATTCTTGGAGCAGATGTACTGACGCTGTCAGGGCATAAATTCAATGGCTTAAAAGGAACCGGGATTGTCGCTTGGACAGGTCATGTTTCATTTGAACCGACCATTGTGGGTGGTGGACAAGAGTTTGGGCTAAGAAGTGGGACGGTACCTGTTCCTCAGGCAGTTGCTTTCGCTAAAGCCATGAGAATGGCATTCGAAAATCAAGCATCCATGCATACGACATATATAATGTGGAACGAAAAGTTGAGAAACTTAATTAGTGGTTTCAAGGATATACGCATATTATCCCCAGATGATGCTGCGGCACACATCCTGACAATCAGTGTCCGGAATATTAAAGGAGAAGTGCTGGTCAATGCCTTGCAAGCAAGGGACATCATTGTAACAACATCGAGTGCCYGTTCTTCTAAACAAACGAAAATCAGCCATGTAATAAAAGCAATCGGTTTACCCGATGACTATACAAAAGGTGTGATTCGAATAAGTATGGGAACCAGCAATAGCAATGAGCAAATTGATCATTTTATAGAAAATTTCACGGCAATCATCAAGCAAGTTAAAGGAGATTAAAAACATGTTGGAATGGAAAGAAATATTAATCAGATATGGTGAGTTATCTACAAAAGGAAGAAACCGAAGCTCGTTTACAGGTCGATTACGAGACAATATTCGTTACGCGTTTGCTGATTTACCCAAGTTTCAAATTGAAACAGAACGGGATCGTATGTTCATTCGACCAAATGAACAGGAAACCATGAAACAGTTAATAGAGCGACTGCCACAAATTTTTGGCATTCAGTCTTTCAGTCCAGTTGCATCTTGCAGTCACGACCTGGAAGATATCAAACAAACAGCTATTAAAGTAGTGGAGTCAATTGATCGCAAAGATAAAACGTTTAAAGTAACTGTTAAACGCTCATATAAGCCATTTGAGATGGAAACAAATGAACTGCAACAGTTCGTTGGAGCCAATGTGCTTCGTGCATTCCCTGAAATTCAGGTTCAAATGAAGAAACCGGATATTGAACTACGTGTAGAAGTACGAAGAGATGCTGTTTATATGATGGCAGAAGTCATTCCTGGTGCAGGCGGTTTACCGATTGGGTCTAACGGAAAATCACTCCTGATGCTTTCAGGTGGTATTGACAGTCCTGTTGCTGGTTACCAAATGTTAAAGCGAGGCGTACGCCTGGATGCCATTCATTTTCACAGTCCTCCATTCACTAGTGAACGTTCGAAGGAAAAAGTTATGGATTTAGCTGATAAATTAAGTCGCTTTGGTGCTTCTGTGAAGTTGCATATCATTCCATTCACTGCAATCCAGCAAGAAATTCAAAAACAAATTCCAGACAATGTATCAATGACGACAACTCGGAGAATGATGTTAAAGATTGCAGATTTAGTACGTGAAGAAACGCAAGCTTTGGCAATTATSACTGGTGAAAGTCTTGGACAAGTGGCAAGTCAAACTTTAGAAAGCTTGACAGCTATAAATGCCGTGACGAATACGCCTGTATTACGT
>NZ_JBFUJC010000278.1:0-4150 GCF_056401595.1 Paenisporosarcina sp. P4_E4_2
ATATAGAAGGATATAACGATCACATTCGTAAGTGGAATGAAGAGAACGATGAAAAACATCCCCAGTTACCTTATATTGTTGTCATTGTAGATGAATTGGCAGATTTGATGATGGTCGCGTCAAATGACGTGGAAGATTCAATTACAAGACTTGCACAAATGGCTCGGGCGGCTGGGATACATTTAATTATTGCGACGCAACGTCCAAGTGTGGATGTTATTACAGGGGTAATTAAAGCGAATATCCCTTCACGAATTGCGTTTGCTGTTTCTTCTTCCATTGATTCCCGTACGATTTTGGACATGGGGGGAGCAGAGAAACTACTTGGCCGTGGAGATATGTTATTTTTAGCAGCCGGTGCATCGAAACCAGTCCGTGTACAGGGAGCTTTCTTATCGGATCAGGAAGTAGAAAAAGTAGTTGATTTTGCAATTGCTCAGCAAAAAGCACAATATCAAGAAGAAATGATTCCAACCGAAATTGAAGAAGTATCAGTGGATGAACAGACGGATGATTTATATGATGAAGCTGTGCAACTCGTTACGGATATGCAAACAGCATCGGTTTCTTTATTGCAACGAAGATTCCGAGTCGGCTATTCAAGAGCGGCACGAATTATCGATCAGATGGAAATGCGCGGAGTGATTGGACCTTATGAAGGTAGCAAGCCAAGACAAGTTCTTCAATCCAAGCAAGATGACATAACATAAGATCTTTTATATGACAAAAGCATTACAAAAAAATTAAGTTTTTTACGAAACTTTTCGTAAATACCCAAAAATCTATTTATTTACACAAATAAAAGTGGTATAGTATGTCTGATTAGTAGGAAAGTTTTACATCAGATGTCTGATCTCTGCTGTTGGTGGTGATATGTATGTCAATAAAAACAGATCATCGTCATTTGTATCTTCAAGTGATCGATCGTCTTAAAGACGATATTGCAAAAGGTGTATTCGAAGAGAAGGAGAAATTGCCTTCAGAATTTGAACTGGCCAAATCACTTGGAATCAGTCGTGCGACACTTCGTGAAGCACTTAGACTGTTGGAAGAAGAAAATGTTATCGTAAGACGTCATGGTGTAGGTACATTTGTTAATTCGAAACCAGTTTTCACTTCTGGTATCGAACATTTAACAAGTATCTCCTCTATGATACGGAAAGCGGGCATGGAACCAGGTACTATTTATTTGAGTTCTTTGGAAGCGCTTCCGTCTGAAGATGATATAAAACGCTTTCATTGCGAAATAGACGAATCAGTCATTACAATTGAACGTGTAAGGACAGCAAATGGTGAACCAGTTGTGTATTGTGTGGACAAAGTTCCCGCAAAGTATTTGCCTTCTGATTTTTTAAGTAGGCAAGAAGGATCGATTTTCACAGCAATTGAAGAATCCGGGGAAATCCGGGTAACTTATGCTGTTACTTTTATCGACCCAACAGGCTACCACGAAGTGGCATCTCCGATTTTAGAGTGTGAACCTGAAACGGCGTTACTAGTTCTGAAGCAATTACATTATAATGACAAAGATCAAGTAGTATTATATTCAAAAAACTATTTTAGAGCTGACAAATTCAGTTTCCATGTAGTCCGTAAAAGGGTGTAAAACATCAAACTTCCTGCTAATATGAAAAAACATTTTTTGGGGGGTCTCAAATTGACAAAGCGTAAATTTGGTTTAGCTTTATCGATGGTATTAGCTGCTAGTACAATTCTAGGAGCATGTGGTACTGACAAAGATAAGAATGAAGGTAACGGTTCTGCTGGAGAAAAAGAAGCAATTGATTTCTCAGTAGCAATGGTAACTGACGTTGGTGGAGTAGACGATAAATCATTCAACCAATCAGCTTGGGAAGGTTTAAAAGCATTTGGTGCAGACAATGGTCTTGAAAAAGGCGACGGTGGAATCGATTACTTACAATCACAATCGGACGCTGACTATAACACAAACTTAAATCTCTTAGTACGTCGTAACTTTGATTTAGTATTCGGAATTGGTTTCTTAATGGAAAAATCAGTAAATGAAATCGCAACTCAAAAACCTGATAATAATCTTGCTATTATTGATGCAGAAGTAGATCAACCAAATGTTGCTTCAGTATTATTCAAAGAGCAAGAAGGTTCTTACCTTGCAGGTGTTGCTGCAGCATTAATGACTAAATCGAAAAAAATCGGTTTCGTTGGTGGTATGGATATCCCTGTAATCGAACGTTTTGAAGCTGGATTCGTTGAAGGCGTAAAAGCTGTCGATCCAAGCATCGAAGTTGATGTTCAGTACACAGGTGCATTTGACAAAGCTGAACTTSGTAAAACAACTGCTAACCGCATGTATTCTTCAGGCGTAGATATTATTTTCCACGCTGCAGGTGGTACTGGTAACGGTGTATTCGCAGAAGCTAAAGAATTAAAAACTAAAGATCCAGATGCTTACGTTTGGGTAATTGGGGTTGACTCTGACCAATATGACGAAGGTGCTGTTGGCGACGATAACATAACATTAACTTCAATGTTAAAACGCGTTGACGTAGCTGTACAAAACATTTCTAAATTGGCTGCAGAAGGTAAATTCCCAGGTGGCGAAACAACAGTTTACGGTTTAGCTGAAGATGGCGTTGGCTTAGCGGATTCTCGTGGAGCAATTCCAGACGATGTTTTAGCTCAAATCGATGAGTATGCTAAGAAAATCGCTGATGGCGAAGTAACAGTTCCTGAAACTGTAGAGTAATTTAACACTTGAATAAGTCATCATAAAGACCGGATTTCCGGTCTTTATGATGTTTTTATTGCCCTTTATAAATTAATAGATGAAAGGTTTTATAGATAAAGCCTTTCCTGTGTTAATTTAATTTTCATTTAAAAAGTGCCTAAGGGAGTGAATATATTGGAACACGTTATTGAAATGCTGAATATCCGAAAAGAGTTCGGAAATTTCGTTGCAAATGACAACATTACCCTTCAACTTAAACAAGGCGAAATTCATGCCCTTCTCGGTGAGAATGGTGCAGGGAAATCGACGTTGATGAACGTACTCTTCGGCCTTTACCAGCCAGAGGGCGGAGAAATCCGTGTTCGTGGTCAAGAAGTTAAGATTACGGATCCAAATGTTGCGAATAACCTCGGAATCGGGATGGTTCACCAACATTTCATGTTAGTTGAAGATTTTTCTGTTACAGAAAACATCATTTTAGGTAGTGAGCCAACTAAGTTTGGTATGATTTCTGTGAAAACTGCTGCCAAAAAAGTACAAGAGCTGTCTGAACTTTATGGATTAGACGTCGACCCGTATGCAAAAATTGAAGACATTTCAGTTGGTATGCAACAACGTGTTGAGATTTTGAAAACATTGTATCGTGGCGCTGAAATATTAATTTTTGATGAACCGACTGCATCTCTGACTCCACAAGAAATTACGGAATTAATTCAGATTATGCGTCGCTTAATTGAAGAAGGAAAATCTATTATCTTAATTACTCATAAATTAAAAGAGATTATGGATGTTTCGGACCGTGTGACGGTTATTCGAAAAGGGCAAGGCATCGGTACAGTGGTGACTGCTGAGACAAACCCCAATGAACTTGCTTCCTTGATGGTTGGACGACAAGTGGAATTTAAAACAGTCAAAGGTCCTGCTAACCCTACGACAGATGTTCTGGACGTGAAAGATTTAGTGGTTACTGATTACCGGGGGATTGAAAAAGTAAGAGGCCTTAACCTAAATGTTCGTAAAGGTGAAATTGTCGGAATTGCCGGTATTGACGGAAATGGTCAATCGGAATTGATTGAAGCAATCACGGGTCTGCGTAAAGTGAAAAGCGGACAAGTTTTCATGAATGGTCAAGATATTACAGGTAAACGACCACGCAAGATTACGGAATCTGGTGTTGGTCATATTCCTCAAGATCGTCATAAACATGGTCTTGTCCTTGATTTCCCAATAGGTCATAACATTGCTTTACAAACGTATTATACAAGCCCAAATTCAAAAAATGGTTTTATGAATTATTCGACCATTTCGAAAAAAGCGAATGAAATCATTCAAAAATACGATGTACGTACTCAGGGAGATCATGAACCTGCACGTGCATTATCAGGTGGTAATCAACAAAAAGCCATCATCGGCCGTGAAATTGATAGGGATCCGGATTTACTG
>NZ_JBFUJC010000279.1:0-4141 GCF_056401595.1 Paenisporosarcina sp. P4_E4_2
GTGGTAGTGAACTCGATGTTCGACAGCGTCAGCTTGCCGTGTTTTTCCATATCTAAGTAAGCTTCCCAAGGATCATAAGAAGGGGTAAGCTTTTGAATTGTTGTATTCATCAATCAATCGTCCTTTCTACAATAAGTAATTGTCGCATATCAAAAGCCTATTGAAAACGTTAGATTTTAGATTTTGTTTCGATTCAAGTAATATAAGAAGAAAAGGTGATTTTTATGGATCATCCAAATCCAATACTCCTGTATGATGGCAGCTGTGGTTTTTGCCAGCAGTCTGTCCAATTTATCCTGCAGAATGAGCGTGACGAAACCATTTGTTTCGCACCACTTCAAAGTAAATTTGCGAGTCAAATAATAAAAGAACATCCATTTTTACAATCAATTGATTCAATCGTGGTACTTAAGGGAAAAGAATTATTAGTGGAATCGGATGCGGTGATAGCATTGTCATCGTATCTCAAGTCTCCGTACCATTTGGGTACTATGTTAAAAGTGCTTCCCAAATTTTCACGAGATGGATTGTATCGATTCGTGGCAAAGCGCAGACACCGCTTAATTCGTAGTAACCAATCGTGTTTACTACCATCCCCCCAACAGCGTAAACGATTTTTCGGTTAATTAAAGGAGAGATTTTAGTTGTTTTTAGAAGACAATAATGAAATACGGAAAGAACTTTTTCAAACGGTAGATGGTTTGACAGATGAACAGTTCAATAAAAAACCTGCAAATGGCAAATGGTCGCCAAAGCAAATCTTTGAACATCTGGTGCGCATGGAAACCGTCATTGCTACCAATATCGCAAGAGAACTTAAAAACCCGGATAGTCCGAAAGTTAGAAAAAAACCAATCGGCCTTTCAACAAATCGATTAATTAAAGTAGAAGCCCCTGGTTATACAGTTCCGACTGAAGAATACAAAACAAAAATGGAGATGCTGAAAGATCTCCATGAATCGCGACTCTTCTTATTAGATGTTTATGAATCAAGCACTAAAACTGTATTCAAAGAAAAATCATTCAAACATCCGATTTTTGGTCAAGTCCYATTGATTCAATGGTTTCCGTTTGTCGGACTACATGAAAAAAGGCATTTAAAGCAATTGAAAAAAACGATTGAAATGTTGTAAGGTCATAAGCATTACTTATCACAACCAATAATTTTAATGTAATTTACTTATAAACTAGACTACGTTATGATAGGAACTGGAGAAAAGTCGCTACCAATAGATGAGAGCCTTTTCATAAGACAAAAGGAGGAAAAGACATGGCAAAAAGTAACTTGCATAATAGCCGTACTTCTTTCGATTTAAACGGTAAAACGTATAACTATTATCGTTTAGCAGCGTTAGAAGAGGCAGGGATCGCAAATGTTTCCCGCCTTCCTTATTCAATTAAAGTATTGCTTGAGTCCGTACTGCGCCAACATGACGGATATGTCATCAAAGATGACCACGTAGAAGAATTGGCAAAATGGGGTAAAGACGTTGACCCTGAAGCTGAAGTACCTTTCAAACCTTCACGCGTAATCCTTCAAGATTTCACTGGAGTGCCAGTAGTAGTTGACTTGGCAGCACTTCGTTCAGCTATGGCTGAAATGGGCGGAGACCCAGACAAAATCAACCCTGCAATTCCTGTTGATTTAGTTATTGACCACTCTGTACAAGTAGACAATTACGGTACAGGTGATGCACTTCGCATCAATATGGAACTTGAATTCGAACGTAATGCAGAGCGTTACCAGTTCCTTAGCTGGGCTCAAAAAGCATATGACAACTACCGTGCTGTACCACCGGCAACAGGTATCGTTCACCAAGTAAACTTAGAGTACTTGGCAAATGTTGTTCATGCTGTACAAAATGAAGATGGTACATACGAAACGTATCCAGATACATTAGTAGGTACTGACTCACATACAACAATGATCAACGGTATCGGTGTTTTAGGCTGGGGCGTAGGCSGTATCGAAGCGGAAGCGGGTATGCTTGGTCAACCTTCATACTTCCCGATTCCTGAAGTTATCGGTGTTAAATTAACTGGCGACCTTCCTAACGGAACAACTGCTACTGACTTAGCACTYAAAGTAACTGAAGTACTTCGTAAAAAAGGTGTAGTAGGGAAATTTGTTGAGTTCTTCGGAGCGGGTGTAACAAAACTTCCTCTTGCTGACCGTGCGACAATTGCCAACATGGCTCCTGAGTACGGCGCAACTTGTGGTTTCTTCCCAGTTGATGAAGAAGCACTTGATTACATGCGTTTAACTAGCCGTGACGCTGATCACATCCAAGTAGTTAAAGAATACTTAACTGCTAACGGAATGTTCTTCACAGCGGATAACGAAGATCCAACATATACAGACGTTGTAGAATTAGACTTATCTACAATCGAACCAAACATGTCTGGACCGAAACGTCCACAAGATTTGATTCCATTGTCTGAAATGAAGTCTGAATTTAACAAAGCGGTTGTTGCTCCTCAAGGCAACCAAGGATTCGGTTTATCTAAAAAAGAATTCAATAAGTCTGCTACAGTAACGATGGCAGATGGGGCTGAAGTAACAATTCCTACAGGTGCTATTGGTATTGCTGCCATCACATCATGTACGAATACATCAAACCCATTCGTAATGTTAGGTGCGGGTCTAGTTGCTAAAAAAGCAGCTGAAAAAGGCTTGCGTCCACCAGCATATGTGAAAACTTCACTTGCACCAGGTTCTAAAGTTGTAACAGGTTACTTACGTGACGCTGGTCTATTAAAACCATTGGCTGATGTAGGATTTGACTTAGTTGGTTATGGCTGTACAACATGTATCGGTAACTCGGGTCCAATGCTTCCTGAAATTGAAAAAGGCATCATTGAAAACGATCTACTTGTTACTTCTGTACTTTCAGGTAACCGTAACTTCGAAGGCCGTATTCACCCATTAGTGAAAGCTAACTACTTAGCTTCACCACCACTTGTTGTTGCTTATGCACTAGCAGGTACGGTTGATATCGACCTTCAAAATGAAGCACTTGGTCAAGACAAAGACGGCAACGATGTATTCTTTGCTGATATCTGGCCTTCAACAGAAGAAGTGAAAGAAGTTCTTCTTAAAACAGTAACACCTGAATTATTCCGTAAAGAATATGAGCGCGTTTTCAGTGAAAACGAGCGTTGGAATGCGATTGAAACATCAAATGATTCATTGTATACATTTGACGAAGATTCAACGTACATCCAAAACCCTCCTTATTTCGAAGGTTTAACAAAAGAACCAAGCGATATCCAAACGCTTGCAGGACTTCGTGTAGTTGCGAAATTCGGAGATTCAATTACAACTGACCATATTTCACCAGCTGGTGCAATTGGTAAAGATACACCAGCAGGTAAATACTTGCGCGACCGCGGTGTGGAAGTACGCGACTTTAACTCATATGGTTCACGTCGTGGTAGCCACGAAGTTATGATGCGTGGTACGTTTGCAAACATCCGTATCCGTAACCAAATCGCAGCTGGTACAGAAGGTGGATTCACTACTTACTGGCCAAACGGAGAAATCATGGCAATCTATGATGCAGCAATGAAATACCAAGAAGACGGCACTGGCTTAGTTGTTCTTGCAGGTAAAGATTACGGTATGGGATCTTCACGTGACTGGGCAGCTAAAGGTACGAACTTACTTGGCATTAAAACAGTTATTGCTGAAAGCTACGAGCGTATTCACCGTTCTAACTTAGTGATGATGGGTGTTTTACCTCTTCAATACTTACCAGGTCAAAGTGCTGAAACACTTGGCTTAACAGGTAAAGAAGAAATCAGCGTTAACATTGCTGAAGGCGTGAAACCTCGTGATATCCTGAAAGTAACGGCTAAATCTGCTGACGGTTCTGTAAAAGAATTCGACGTGTTGGCACGTTTCGATTCAGAAGTTGAAGTTGATTACTATCGTCATGGCGGTATCCTACCAATGGTATTGCGTGACAAACTGAAAAACTAAGATTTTTTAAAGGCTGTCCCTAGGGGCAGTCTTTTTTTGTTGTGATTTCTCTTTATAATTGTCATTCAATTTCGAACATTCATATGTTACACTTTTTGGAAGAGAGTTTGTAAGAAAGGGAATCATTACATGAACCTGCCTTTACTGAAATCAAAGCTC
>NZ_JBFUJC010000280.1:0-4137 GCF_056401595.1 Paenisporosarcina sp. P4_E4_2
GGGATTGACAATAATGGTTGTTTTCATCAAATTAGTCCTTTAAGTAAATGGTATGTATTGCTTGATAAGAAGGCGTGACTCCAGGATTGATGGAGTATACAGAAAATTGATTCACTTTGAACGTACTTGTTGCTATATGCATTTCTTTTGAAAATCCCTCTTGCCGTCCACTCCATTTTTTCGCTAAAGTGATATGCGGAACAAACTTCTTGCTATCCACAGGCAATGAAAGATCCAGGCATTTTTCAAGAATTGTACTTTGCAACTCGCTCAATTTCGGATGTTCTTCGATCGCTGCATAGATTACACGTGGCGTAGTGGGATTTCCAAATGTGGACACTCCACTAATTGTAAGTTTCATGGATGCAAAGGATTCATTGTCATCCAGCTCTAGCATCAATGTCTCCAATTTTTCGCTTTCCACGGCACCTAAATAAACCAACGTGATATGCAAATCCTCTGCAGCAGACAATCTTTTGTGTGTGTTTTCCAACTGCCAATCATTCCGTGTATCGACCAGTTGTTGAGACAGTTCACTTGGTAGTTTTACCCCGATAAAATAATGTTGCATCTCATATACACCACCCTTTTTATACAACTCAGTTTACAGTAATAAGGTTAAAAAAAATACCCCTCCACTTAGTGGAGAGGCATTTAACTTATGCATGCACGGCTTGCTCAATTTTAGCTTCAAATGCGGCTTGTAATTTTTTCGTCCAAACTCCAGGTAAACCTGAACCGACTTTTACTCCATCGATGACGACAATTGGCATGATTTCCGAAGTTGTCGATGACATGAAGAATTCTTCATTTGAATAAACAGTTGATAGAGACATCGGTTCTTCGACTACTGGTAAACCGATTTCTTCACAACAAGCCAGAATGACGCGACGTGTGATGCCATTTAGTATTAAGTTGGTCGCTGGATGTGTATAAAGAACGCCGTTTTTAATCCCATACATATTCGAAGAAGAACCTTCCGTGATTGTATCTCCTCTATGTAAAAGTGCTTCAAAACATCCATTTTCATAAGCTTCTTGTTTTGCCATGATATTCCCTAGTAAATTCAAGCTCTTAATATCACAACGCAACCAGCGTACATCTTCAACCGATTTGGCAGCTACCCCGTTCGCCATTTGGGAAACGGGACGCTCCACTAACTTCGTGTATGCCGTTAGAACCGGTTCAACAGCTTCGGTAGGAAAATTATGTTGTCTTGGACTTCCGCCGCGCGTAATTTGAACATATACCTGCCCAGTTGTCACTTCGTTGGCCTCGATTAAATCGTACATCATTTTATGGAATAYATCTTTTGTATATGGAATGACTAATTTAATTTTATCGGCACTTTCGTAAAAGCGATCAATATGTTCTTTCGCCGTAAACATATTGCCATTATATACTCGGATGACTTCGTAAATGCCATCGCCAAACTGGTAACCACGGTCTTCTTTAGATAAATGTATTTCTTCGTCTTTTACTAATCGATCATTCCACAATACCCAATTCATATAAATCCTTCTTTCTACGATTGATTTGAAGCCAGTTCACAAATTGCATCTGCATAAATGGCAACTGCTTTGATTAGATTTGGAATATCAACAAATTCATCCACTTGGTGGGCTACATCTTTCTCACCTGGGAATAACATTCCGAACGCTACACCTTTTTTAAGGACACGCGCATAAGTACCGCCGCCAATGGATAGCAATGTTGCCTTTTCACCCGTCTGTCGTTCATATACACGAGATAAACTTTGAATAAGCTCATCCGATTCTTCTATATAATGTGGTTTTGAATTTGATGTAACATCGACGGCGATTCCTTTGTCACTCATTATCGTCTGGCACTGTGTCAATTGTTTCTCAAAATCATAGGTCACGGAGTATCGTAAGCTGACATCCACCGTTCCGCCTTTAGCAGGATCAAAAGAAATGATGCCTGCATTCAAGGTTGTATCTCCTGACATTTCATCATTGTAGTTCAAACCGAATGCATTTCCTCTAGAATCTTTAAAGAATGCTGTGGAAACAAATTCAACAAAAGTCTTCGATCCAGCAGTTGTCACAACATCTTTCAGGAATTCAGCCAGATACACACCCGCATTTATGCCATCATTTGGTTCCATGGCATGCGCTGATTTCCCTTCCAATGTCATTTGAATGGTACCATCTTTTCTTTCAATAGAACCTTGCAGTTGATGTTGCTGCGTGAACTGTTCAAATTCCTGTTCAATTGTATCTAGTTCACCATATACAACAGCTGTTGCCAAATCAGGAACCATGTTTGTACGTGTCCCTGCTTGGAATGATTGCAACTGCTCTTCCTGCTCTACCTTGGCCGTAGTGAATTTTAAAGTAGAAATGCCTTTTTCTGCGTTGATAATTGGGAAATCGGCATCAGGAGCAAACCCAATATGCGGCATTTCTTCTTTTTCAAAATAACGTTTTACGCATCGGAATCCACTTTCCTCGTCTGTTCCGATAATTAATCGCACCCGTTTATTTAACGGTATTCCAGCTWCTTTCACCATTTTCATAGCCATCCAAGCAGCCATTGTTGGGCCTTTATCGTCAATGGCACCTCTTCCATACAAACGGTCATTTTCGATATGACCTTCAAACGGAGGATAAGTCCAACCTTTGCCTGCTGGCACCACATCAACATGTCCTAAAATACCAAGAAGTTCTTCTCCTTCTCCCATTTCAATGTGCCCAGCCATTTGATCGACATTTTTCACTTGCATTCCCGCTTGCTGACCTTTTTGAAGCATCCACTCTAGCGCCTTTAGCGGCTCGGGTCCAAACGGGTGATCTGTTGACGATTGTGTTTCATCCAGAACACTGGGAATTTGTATCAGTTGTTGTAATTCTGCTAATAGTTCATCCTGTCTTTTGTGTGCTTCTTCCATCCAATTAATCACGTTTGAATTCCTCCTGCCACTTTCTTAAAGCTATTCTACACTTTTCTTCGAAAAATCATAGGGGGCAATTCCACTTTCTTTTTATACGAACATTATAGTACTTTTATGCAAAAATCGTTCGTTTTTATATGTCAATATTGTAAAGACACTGTAAATTTTAGATATAATACTAGAATTATTGAGCTTTTTACTATATAATCGAATTGTCAGATAACAGTAGTCTGACGAACTAATAGAAAAGGGGCTGTTTACGGCACTCTATTCAATATAGTGGAGTCTACTTTAAGACTCATAATATCGTCCGCTAGTCTTTTGCCAAGAGAACATAAGATGAAGGAGTGGTTCTACATTGAAACCAACTACTGATCGGATGCTCAATCGTATTAAAGATGTGTACATGTTTATCCGAGATCATGGGATTGTTACGACACAAGACTTAGTCGATGAATTCGGCATCACTCCTCGCACCGTTCAAAGAGATTTGAATGTGTTAGCCTTTAATGACTTGGTCAGCAGTCCAAGTCGAGGCAGATGGACAACGACGAACAAACGCGTAAAAATGACATCTTAGACTACTTAATCAAGGTAAAAAAGAATGACCGAGAAAATCTCGGTCATTCTTTCTGTTGTAATACTTCTAATTCAGCTTCTGTTAATGGACGATAATCGCCGAGCTCGAGAGTTTCATCCAATTGAAGAGAACCCATACGCATCCGTTTTAGATACGTCACTTTTTTACCTACGGATTCAAACATTCGTTTTACTTGATGAAATTTCCCCTCCATAATCGTCAACTCGATTTCAGACACTTCACCACTTGACAAGATAGTCAATTCACCAGGTTTTGTGAAATACCCATCATCAAGCGTGACACCTTCTTTAAACTTCTTCACATCATCATCTGTTACTCGCCCATCAATAGTGGCGAAATATAATTTCGGCACATGTTTTTTCGGCGATAAAAGCTGATGGGATAGATGGCCGTCATTCGTCAGAATCAACAGACCTTCCGTGTCTTTATCCAAGCGTCCTACCGGAAAAGGTTTAAAATGTTGCGCCACTGGATCAAGTAAATCAATGACGGTTTCATCTTTTTTATCTTCCGTGGCAGAAATGACACCAGGTGGTTTGTTCATCATTAAATAAATAAACTCTGTATAAATAACTTCTTCCCCATAAACAACGATCGAATCTTTTTCCGTATCGACGTGCAT
>NZ_JBFUJC010000281.1:0-4136 GCF_056401595.1 Paenisporosarcina sp. P4_E4_2
GGGGAGCCGTACGCTTTTCTTAAGGAGGAATAATAATTGGATGCACAATCACTGATTTTACAATCACAAACTTCTCGGAAACAGAGAACACATTCAGAAGATCATTCAACATTGATCGGTCATGGCGGGTATATGTCACCTTTGCCGCATTTATGGGAGGATCTTTTACTGAGTGTTGTACTCCAAAAAAACGTTTTACTGAAAGGACCTTCAGGATCTGGGAAGACGAAATTAGCTGAGTCAATTTCATCGTATTTCGCGCAACCGATGCACAGTATCAACTGTTCTGTTGACTTGGATGCGGAAGCACTTCTTGGCTTTAAAACGTTGGTGCAGGCTAATGGACAAACTAATATTGATTTTGTAGAAGGTCCTGTGATCCAAGCGATGAGACATGGTCATATTTTGTATATTGACGAAATTAATATGGCGAAACCTGAAACCTTGCCAATTCTACATAGTGTCTTGGATCACCGACGTATGCTGACAAATCCATATACTGGTGAAGTATTGAAAGCACACAAAGACTTTACCGTAATAGCCGCAATAAATGAGGGATACATCGGAACATCACCTTTAAATGAAGCGTTGAAAAATCGTTTTATTTCTTTTGCCATCCCGTATTTAACCGGTGAACCCCTTCGTGAACTATTCGTTCGTGAATATCCTCAAGCATCACATAACCTGATAAAAACAATGCTTCATCTCTCTGAAGATATGTTCATTCAAGTTCAAAATGGTTTATTAAGTGAAGAAGCTGCTTCCATTCGCAGTTTACTTGATGCGACAGAGCTTGCTCAACACATCGATCCACTTCGTGCAATCCGTTATGCCATTGCGGAGAAGTTAGATGATGATAGTGAAAAAGAATTAGTCATGGAACTCGCGAATACTTGGGTGAAATGAGGGATGTTAATTGTCATCAGTAAATCGATTTATTCAATTTAACAATGAAACGGTAAATGCAAGACGAATGATTCAATTGGAACATTTAGCGAGAGCATTAAGCCGTGCGCCGTATTTAACATTGACCGTTCGTAAATTGATGGAATTTCGTCCGAAAGAAGGCGCGATTTCAATGAGCCATTTTTGGCAACATCGGGAACCTGATATTGTACAGAATGGACAACTGTCCGATTTGTATTTACTGACAGCTGGTTTTTGGAGCCATTTTGATCTTCCTTCATGGGATCGATACAAGAAAGAAGTTGAGCACTTTCCACTAAAAGAATTTGCTTTGCAGCTCGCTTTGAGTGCTGAAGAATTCAGACTTTCCAACTTGATCCGACAAGAACGTCCTGGCACCGACAAGGCATTTACTGTAAGGGAAGATGTCTATACGACCTACCATGAACAGCAAATGAGTGTCAATTTCAACAAAGGGTTTATCAGTGATAGTCTGTTTAATTATTTGTATATAGCACTTCGTAAAGGTTCGCAAGCCACAACGTTAACGGGAGATTATCCTGACTACTACCAAAGAGTTCTTGCAAAATGGGAATATATTTACGATGCAAAATCAACAGCTGACTGCTGCAAAATCTGTCTGGAGATTCTCTATGTTTTGGAAGAAGAGTCGACTAAGGACTTGACTCATACGTTCATGACACTACATGAAAACTTAATGGAACCTGCTTTTGAAACTAAAGGTCAGCGTGAAATCGATCAGCAAAATTCGGACGATCAAACTGCAAAGGAATCCATTGAAGAAATGTTCAGGTCGTGGCATCGTGAAAGTGAGAAACAGGCTGGGCCGCATTTAGAATTTGATTTATCAAAAGGAAATAAAGGGAAGACAGACAATGGTCGATTTGAAGAAGGGGAAGATTCCAATGAAATTCAAAGCGAAGGGGTCGGTTTTTCCAATTCCAATAAAAAATCGAAACAAGATGCCACAATAGATGGTAGTGCTGAAAAGAAATACTCGAAACAATCAGGCAAGCGATTCGGTGATGAGCATCAATTCGTGACAATTGAGGAAAAAAGAATAGATCTTCAAGAAGTTTCTTCGATGAAAAGCAAAATTTTAACCATTCGTGCAGAACAAAAGCCGTTTGTGAAAGCTTTTACAAAAGAAATGCGAAAACGGATTGATCAAAAGCTAGAGAGTAAACGGACAAATTTATCAAAAGGTAGGTTAATGCCGAACTTAACCTCATTGTTAACTGAACAGCGTCCAAAACCATTCTATAAAAAAAATAATCCATCGTTACCTTTGGATGCGGTTTTTGGCCTATTGGTAGATAGCTCAGCTTCAATGATTGATAAAATGGAAGATACGAAAAAAGCCGTACTGTTATTTCATGATGTATTGCGGGATTTAGGCATTCGGCATGATATAGTTTCCTATTATGAAGATGCTTATGAAGCCTCAGAACTAAATCAACCTAATTCATTTTTATTTTGTCATCAAGTGGAGGACGGTTTGAAGGACCATGCAGCTGAAATTCTATCGCTTGAAGCGCACGAAGATAATCGGGATGGTTTGGCTATTCGCTGGATGGCGGAAAGACTTCAGAAACGCCCTGAGAAGCATAAATTTCTTTTGCTTTTTTCCGATGGAGAACCTTCGGCTTATGGATACGCCGCAAATGGTATAGTCGATACAGCAGAAGCAGTCATTGAAATCGAGAAAAAAGGGATTCATATGCTTCATTTGTATTTAAGTGCAGAGCAACCTGTGGAAGAACAAATGCAATTATTTCAAATGATGTTCGGGCCAAGAACTGCAACTGCCAGAAATGTCGATGAGTTCACAACACAGACATTAAGACTGTTACGACGAATGTTATATCTCGTAGTAAAGTGACACAATAAAGAACCGTCCTCATTAGCGAGGACGGTTTTCTTGTTCTTGATGGACGATTAACAACCTCTGTTTCAATTGTTCTTCCATACGTGCAATTTCTACTTCAGCCGCTTTACGTTTCACGCGACCATCAGCTTGAATACGCAGTGTTTCTTCAATCGTTTGCAGCAAGTTTTCCTGCGTTTGTTTCAACGTCTCAATTTCTACGATGCCGCGTTCGTTTTCTTTAGCGGTTTCAAGACTGTTGATTTTCAACATTTCTGAGTTTTTCAGTAATAAATCATTTGTTGTTTTGGTTACTTGTTTTTGAGCTTCTACAGCTTTCATTTGACGGTTAAGTGTCAAAGCAATGGCAATCTGATTTTTCCATAATGGAATGGACGTCATAACAGATGATTGAATTTTCTCAGCTAACGTCTGATTTGTTTGTTGAATCATTCGGATCTGCGGAGCGCTTTGAATCGTGATTTGACGAGAAAGTTGCAAATCATATAGGCGCTTTTCTAGACGAWCTAAAAATTGAGCCATATCATTGACTTCTTGATATGCCATTTGGTCAGAAGAGGCTTCCGCTTTTTGACGCAGGGCAGGGATGGTTTCATTTAGAATTTCATCCCGTTTGATTTCAGCCGCTGCAATATAAATATTCAATGCTTGAAAATACGCTTTATTTTGGTCATACAATTTATCAAGCRTTTGAACATCTTCAATCAGGCCACGTTTGGAGTGTTCGAGTTGGATGCCGATTCGATCGATTTGAGTGCTCAGTTTTTGATATTTTGTCATTAATTCTTGAACAGAACGGGAGACTTTGCCGAATAAACGTTTAATTCCAGACTTTTTTTGGTTAGATAATTCTTCAGGATTTAATTGCCCGAGCTTGTCCATCAGATCTTTCAAAATATCGCCTACAGGACCGATATCTTTCTTTTGCACATGATCCAGCATCTGGTGAGAAAACGAAGACAATTCCGTTTGTGCATTCGCTCCATATGTGAGAATGGCTTCATAATTTCCTGCAGGTATTTGAGTAGCAAGAGCCAATGCTTTTTGCTTTTCTTCTTCGGACAATCGATCCAAAATCTTTACTGGAAGCTTTTCGTTGATAGGATCTTGTGCCATCTTTTGAGGTTGCATATCAAAAGGTGAATGAAGTAAATCATCTATAGTTTTCGTTTGGTTAGAAGTCGATGGATTTTGGGTCATCTGGTGTTTCTCCTTTCAATAGTAAAGGTGATGCATGATTCTTCATTGAGATTTTGGCGAAATCTAGTTCCATTTTTAAATGTTCAATATCGGAAGACAACACTTGTCGAAGGTCTTGTTC
>NZ_JBFUJC010000282.1:0-4132 GCF_056401595.1 Paenisporosarcina sp. P4_E4_2
CCACTTGGTTGCTCCCATTCCATAAGAAGCTTCTCGTAAATGATTCGGCACTGAACGAATGGATTCCTGTGAAGCTACGATAATAACAGGCAGAATGAGCAAACTCATCGTAAATCCGGCAGCCAGAACACTATTACCTAAAGCTAATGCTCGTACAAAAATCGTTAAACCGAGTAAACCAAACACAACAGATGGTACGCCTGCTAAGTTCGCGATATTCATGCGAATGAATTGTGTGATCTTGTTTTTCTTAGCATACTCTTCTAGGTAAATTGCTGAACCCACACCTAAAATCAAGGATACTGGTGCAACAACGGCCATCATCCAAAGCGATCCAACCAATGCCGCTTTAATCCCTGCTTTTTCAGGGAACCGCGAACCAAAGTTTGTAAAGAATTCAGGAGTTAAATACCCCACACCTTGACTCACAATACGATAAAAGAGTACTGCCAGCGATAACAAAGCAAATAGTGTGGCCATGAAAAATATGGTTTTAAATATTTTATTAACAATCATCCTGCCACTCATTCGTTTAACCACGGATGTATGATCGATATATTTCATCTTAATATTCCTCCCTAAAGCGTTTTGAAATCGCATGAGCTAACCAGTTCATGAGAAGAGTGAAGAGGAATAAAGTAAATCCGACTGCGTAAATCGAATAATAGATGGTCGTTCCATATCCAGCATCACCGGTTGAAACTTGTACAATATAAGCAGTCATTGTTTGAATCGAGTCTGTCATATCCAAATCGAATCTTGGTGTTGACCCTCCTGCCAAAGAAACAATCATAGTTTCTCCGATAGCACGTGACACAGCAAGAACGATTGAAGCCATAATACCTGATAAGGCTGCAGGTAATACTACTTTGATAGCCACTTCAAGTTTTGTTGCTCCCAGGGCTAACGCCCCTTCACGAATAGAGTTCGGTACTGAAGACATGGCGTCTTCTGAAAGAGATGCAATCATGGGCAAAATCATAATTCCCACTACAATACCAGGACTTATTGCATTAAAAATCTTCAGTTCAGGTATAAATTGTTGCAGCAAAGGTGTGACGAAAGTTAAAGCAAAAAAACCATAAACAATTGTAGGAACTCCTGCCAATACTTCAAGAACTGGCTTGATTACCCGACGCATATTGTCACTTGCATATTCACTTAAATAAACAGCTGATGCTAAGCCGAATGGCACCGCAACCACGACAGCGATCAGTGTGACTTTAAGAGTCCCCGCAACTAACGGCAAAATTCCAAAGAGTGGTTCGTTATTTGAGAAAGGCAACCATTCTTTACCGAAAATAAAATCAAGGAAAGGAACACGCTTAAAGAACTCAAACGTTTCAAAAAGCAAAGTGAATACAATACCAAACGTAGTTAATACTGAAATTGAGGCAATTATGAAAAGAATAACTGGAATTGATTTTTCTATCCATTTTTTCCCTTTCTTACCTTTTTGCTTTGCAATCATCTGCTGGACAGATAATTTGGAAGCTTGTTCATTTGAAGCCATTTGAAATCCCCCTATACGTAAGAAAAGTGAAAATGCGAAACCCTGGCATTCGGTTTAACCGGAAGAACAGGCTCAATAGTTGGCTGTCGCTTACGTGCGATTTGGCGCTCACACGTTGACTTATCAACTGTCTCTTCAGCTTTCTTATCAATTAACATGAGAAGAGAGTAGCACCAGTGCTACTCCTTCTTAACCGCTTATTGCAAAACTTACTTTTCACTTCTATTAAAGCTTTATTTTAGTGCTTCTAAAGCTTTAAGATCTTCTTTATAAGTTTCTTCAGGAGATCTTACATAACCGACAGCTTCAGCCATATCCCCAGAATTTTCAATCGTATACTTCATGAAATCATATACTGCTTCATTGTCTTTTACTGAAGAGTTTTTAACATAAACAAACAATGGACGTGAAAGTGGTTTATATTCACCAGTCTCGATTGTTTCGTTAGTTGGTTCAACTCCATCAATAGTTACAACATTCATTGAATCTTTGTTAGCAAGGTAGTAAGCATAGCCAAAGAATCCAATTGCATTTTTATCTCCTTTTACACCTTGTACTAAGACATTGTCATCTTCAGAAAGTGTTGCTGATTTTACGATATCTGCATCTTCAAGAATGACTTCATTGAAGTAGTCAAATGTACCAGAATCAGTTCCTGGTGAGTAGAAAACAACTTCTTCATCTGGCCATTCAGGATTAATATCAGACCATTTTTTTGTTGTCCCATCTTCTACCCATAATTTTTTAAGATCTTCTACTGTTAAATCTTTAGCCCAATCGTTTTCTTTATTTACAACGATTGATAAACCGTCATATGCAACTTCTAATTCAGTAAAATCAATACCGGCTTCTTCAAGCTTAGCCGACTCTTCTTCTTTAATTGGACGTGAAGCATTTGAGAAATCAGTTTCTCCGGCAATGAATTTTTCAAAACCGCCACCTGTTCCAGATACACCAGCAGTTACTTTAACGTCTGGTTGAACAAGTCGATATTCTTCAACTAATGCTTCCGTAATCGGAGCAACTGTAGATGAACCATCACCAGAAACTGAGCCAGACAGTTGTTCTGTCGCTTCTCCGTTTCCTTCTTTATCTCCATTACCGCATGCACCAAGTAAAAGTGCCGAGCCAATCATTGTTGACATCATAACGAATTTCAAGTTTTTCATCTGTCTAGTTCCCCCTAAGGTTGGTTGTTGTTTTCCCTTACAAACAATACTTTAAACGTTCTATGTTGAGGACATATAAACTGAATGTAAAGAAATTGTAAACAAAAAAAGACCATGATATTGAAGTTATCATGGTCTTTTTTTCATATATTATTCAATTGATTTTTCGGTATCTTCTTCTATTTCAGTAGCTGAAAATGCAGGTTTGATAGTTTTCAGTGTTGATGATTCGTTTTCTTCAGTTTTGCCATTTTCCTTTTGTATCGCAAAATAAGCATCGACGACTTCTCGGGCAAGAATCGTTCCCGAACTTTCATACACGCCATTATGATATGGCGCCCATGGAATCATGACGGCATAAGCGATTTCAGGATTATCAAGTGGTGCAAAACCGATGTGCGTGGAGTTGATTGTATTGTCTCCCCAGTAATCTTTTTTCGGCCCATAATAAACTACTTGGGCAGTTCCGGTTTTCCCGGCAGCCTGGAATGGTGCATCCCCAAAATATGATCTCGCAGAGCCGTGATCGCCGTAGTAGACACGGTTCATCCCTTTTTTGATATGTTCTATTTGACTTTGCGTATTGTGAATACGATTCATTACGGTCGGGCCTATTTCTGTGACAAGTGAACCCATCGTTATGCCGTCAGATGAAGGATTTCGGATTTCTTTCACAACATGTGGTTGAATACGACTTCCACCGTTGGCAATCGTGGATACATATTGCGCCATTTGTAAAGGAGTATAAGTATCAAATTGACCGATCGTTAAATCCAGCAGTTTCCCTGCCTTCAATTCTTCCCCCTTAAATCCGGTAGCTTCGCCAGGCAAGTCAATCCCTGTTGGAACACCTAAGCCGAATTGTGCATAGGAATTACGTAGCGTACCAAATGCAGCCTCATCAATATTGATGGGTTGATCAGGTCGGTAAATGGCATTGGCTAAACGGAAACCAATTTTAAACATATAAACGTTCGAAGACCTTTCAAGTGCTTGCAGGTCATTCAAGGGCATTCTTGAAGATCGATTGAAAATCGAACTTTTCGGCTTTGTACCTTTAATTCTAATCGGTTCATCCACCAGAACTTCGCCCATTTCAAGAACACCTTGGTCGTAACCGGTGAGAATTGTTGCCGGTTTAATGACTGAGCCTATTTCATAGGAAGTGGTGAACGTTCCATATGCATAATCATTGACTACCTGTTTACCGTTCTCATCTTTCCCAAGTTGTTTTCCTACCATTGATATTACTTCACCTGTATTAGGATCCATTACAACAACAAAGGCACGGTCCAATAAGTTTGAACCATTTTTCTTTTTCAGTTCCAAGATTTTCGTTTCTACTAAACTTTCAACTTTCGCTTGAAACTCGCTATCGATTGTTAACACTAGATCTTTACCAGGTTGACCTTCAAAGACTGTTTCCGTTTCGGTTACTGTACCTTTTCCG
>NZ_JBFUJC010000283.1:0-4122 GCF_056401595.1 Paenisporosarcina sp. P4_E4_2
GAATTATAGAGACCAACGAGTTTTATCTTATGGGTGGATTATTGCGTTTGTTATCGTCTCACTTCAAGTCATATCAGGTATGCTAGTAGTGTTGACAAGGCTGAACTTATTCTTCGCTTTACTACATTCTCTACTCATCACACTACTATTTGGATTGCTATGTTATATGATTTTGCTCCTATCTCGTAGCCGTTCTAAAAAAACATCACTTTAAAAGCAGTTCCGCGTACATGCGGAACTGCTTTTTTCGATAGAAATGGAATTAGTACAGATGGATATAAGAAAAGGCATCAGCTGAAACCGTTAACGGTTTCAGCTGATACCCTTTTAATGTTGATTTTTATCAATGCTAGGGCAAATGTACGATAATCAACAGTATCGTGTTTAATCTACTCTTTTTCCATTTCAATCAACAAATCTCCCGTTGTAATAGAAGAGCCGGTAGTGACATGAATTTCTTTCACAACACCGTCATACGGAGACTGGACAGTTGTTTCCATTTTCATCGCTTCAGTAATAAGCAAATGATCTCCACGCTTTACTCGACTACCCTTATCTATTACTACTTTTAATACAGTTCCTGGCATCGTAGCACCAATATGATCAGGGTTACCGACGTCCGCTATCGGTTTTTGTGTAATATCCGATTCAATCGTCAAGTCCTGGATGATTACTTCCCTTGGCTGTCCATTCAATTCGAAATAAAGGACGCGATTACCGTCCGATTGAGGTTGGCTAATCGATACTAATTTTACGAGTAACGTTTTACCTTTCTCAATTTCCACTTGGATTTCTTCACCTAAGCGCATACCGTACAAGAAGGTTGGAGTATCTAATACGGAAACATCCCCAAATTTCTTCACAATATCCGAGTATTCATCGAACACTTTTGGATACAACGCATATGCCAGTACTTCATGACTTGTAACCGGACGACTCAATTTATGGAAAAGCTCTTCTTTCAGCTTATCGAAATTGACTGGTTCCAACAATTCACCTGGGCGCACCGTAATAGCTTCGCGTCCTTTTAAGATTACCTGTTGCAGTTCTTTCGGGAACCCGCCGTAAGGCTGCCCAATATATCCTTGGAAGAACTCGATTACTGAATCAGGGAAATCAATTGTTTGTCCTCGGGTAAGTACCGTTTCTTCCGTTAAATCATTTTGAACCATGAAGAGCGCCATATCACCGACAACTTTTGATGAAGGCGTAACTTTGACAACATCACCAAACATTAAGTTAACGGTTGAATACATATCTTTTACTTCTTCAAAACGCTCACCCAAGCCAACTGCTTTCGCTTGTTGTTGCAAATTGGAATACTGACCACCCGGCATTTCWTGGACATAAATTTCAGAATGTGGACTCATCATGCCAGACTCGAAATCCTGGTAGTATTTGCGTACATCTTCCCAGTAGTGAGAAAGTTTCTCCAAAGCTTTAATATCAGTTCGCACTTCGCGCGTACTGCCTTTTAATGCATACGCAAGCGTATTTGTGCTCGGTTGGGATGTTAGTCCTGCCATCGTTCCTAACGCTGTGTCAACGATGTCTACGCCAGCATCAATTGCTCTACCGTACAAATAAATTCCGTTGCCACTTGTATCATGTGTATGCAAATGAATCGGAAGTGAAACTGTGTCTTTTAATTCTGAAATTAATCGGTATGCCGCTTCGGGTTTCAGTAAACCAGCCATATCTTTAATGGCTAAAATATGTGCACCTGCTGCTTCCAATTCTTTTGCCATTTCTTTGTAATAAGCGACCGTATATTTGTCACGACTGTCATCTAAAATATCACCCGTATAACAAATTGCCGCCTCCGCTATTTTGCCTGATTGTCGAGCTGCATCAATGGCCACTTCCATCCCTTTGATCCAGTTTAAACTATCAAATACGCGGAAAACATCGATTCCAGCTTCTGCTGATGTCTGTACAAATTCACGGATAACATTGTCAGGGTAGTTTTTATAACCCACAGCATTTGCCCCACGAATCAGCATCTGCAACAACACATTTGGAATCATTTCACGCATTTTAATGAGTCGATCCCATGGATTTTCCTTAAGGAATCGATATGCAACGTCAAATGTGGCACCACCCCACATTTCAAAAGAAAACGCATCATGCATGGCTCTTGCCGACTGCTCTGCAATTTCATACATATCATGAGAACGGACGCGTGTTGCAAGCAATGATTGGTGTGCATCACGGAACGTAGTGTCTGTCACCAAAACATCTTTTTGTTCATGTATCCACTTGACTAGTCCCTCTGCTCCACGTTCATTAAGAATTTGTTTAGTACCCGCAGTAGGCGGAACAAGCAAATCTATTTGTGGTTTTCTTGGCAAGCCAAACACAGGTTTTGATGCTTTTTCGATACCGGGGAAACCATTCACTGTCACATTACCGATATAATTCAGTAGCTTTGTCCCTCTATCTTTTCGGGTTGCGAAGAGGAACAATTCCGGTGTGGAATCAATAAAGCTGGTATTGAAATTTCCTGTTAAGAAGTTTTTATGTTTTACTACATTTTCTAAAAAAGGAATATTCGTTTTTATACCTCTGATACGGAATTCCTGTAAGTTTCGATCCATTTTAGCGGCTGCTTCTTTAAACGTTTTTCCCCATGTCGATACTTTGACAAGTAGCGAGTCATAATATGGAGAAATCACAGCCCCTTGGTAACCATTCCCTGCATCGAGACGCACCCCAAATCCACCACCAGATCGGTATACCATCAATTTCCCGGTGTCGGGCATAAACTGATTTAAAGGATCTTCGGTTGTCACACGGGATTGAATAGCGAATCCGAAAAGTGGAATGTCTTGTTGCAACGGCATGCCAATTTCTTCTTCATATAAAGCTGATCCATCTGCTATGTGAATTTGGGTATGAACGATATCGATACCGGTAATCATTTCGGTAATCGTATGTTCTACTTGAATTCTCGGATTCACTTCGATGAAGTAAAACTCATCACCTGCAACTAAAAATTCAACTGTGCCTGCATTTATGTACTGAACATTATTCATTAATTGAACCGCGGCATCACAAATGCGGTCGCGCAATTCTTTTGTTATGGAATTGGATGGGGCGATYTCCACTACTTTTTGATGTCTTCGCTGAATCGAACAATCACGTTCATACAAGTGAACCAAATTGCCATGCTTATCCCCAAGAATTTGAACTTCTATGTGTTTCGGTTTATCAACAAATTTCTCTACATAGACTTCATCCGACCCAAACGCGGCTTTTGCTTCTGATTTTGCGCGTTCGTAAGCCGACTCCAAGTCTTTTGCAGTGGGAACAACACGCATACCTCGACCGCCGCCACCTAAGGATGCTTTGATCATTAAAGGATAGCCATTTGCTTCACCGAAATCTTTTACTTCCTGAACGGATTGAACAGGTCCGTCACTTCCTGGTATTACTGGGATGCCAGCAAGAACAGCTTGTTCTCGTGCTTTGACTTTGTCGCCAAACATGTCCAAATGAGCTGAAGTAGGACCGATAAAAATAATCCCTTCTTCTTCACAACGTCTCGCAAATTCCACGTTCTCAGATAAAAATCCATATCCAGGATGAATCGCATCTGCTCCACTTGTTTTTGCAATCTGTAAAATGCCTTCGATGTCCAGATAGGCATCGATTGGTTTCTTTCCATCTCCTACTAAATACGATTCGTCTGCTTTGTATCGATGAAAAGAAACACTATCTTCTCTTGAATAAATCGATACGGTACGCAAGTTTAATTCGGTACAAGCACGGAAAATGCGAATGGCAATTTCTCCGCGGTTAGCTACTAATATCTTCTGAATCGTTTTCATAATGAGACGACACTCCTTAGCTTCGCGTTTTTTCGTATTTGACAAACATAGACACATTTAACAGAATGCCCATAGCTAACGATAACAAAATAACAGAAGTTCCGCCATAACTTATAAATGGTAATGGCACGCCTGTTAATGGAATGAGACCAAGCAAGCCACCTAAATTGATAAAAGTCTGGAATCCTATGATACTCGCAAAACCTGCGGCAATCATACGCGCGTGCGGATCCTCTGCTCTTAAAGCAATAACCAATGCACGCAATACAATAAACCCAAGACCACCGATAAC
>NZ_JBFUJC010000284.1:0-4099 GCF_056401595.1 Paenisporosarcina sp. P4_E4_2
GTTTTACAATGGGTTTTACTCTTTAATTACATAACATTTACACTTTTTTCATAAAGAATATATACTTTTAACTTTACAAAATGCTTTTCTATGCATTATTTTGCTTTTTTTTTGATTTGTGCTATTATTTTTATACTTGTTATATAAAAGAATAGGGGGAGTACTTCGTGATGTTACAAGAACAAAGACATCAAATGATTGAATCCTTTTTAAAACAGCAAAAAGCTGCAAAAGCTTCTGAGCTTGCTACTTTATTGGATGTCTCAATCGATACTGTAAGAAGAGATTTAGAGGTTCTTGAGAATAAGGGAAACGTGAAACGTGTTCACGGCGGGGCTGTTTTAATCCAAAATACTGATAATGTAGTAAATAAGCTTTTTAATGAAAGAGAAGTCAAAAATCTAGAAAAAAAACAAGAAGTTGCCTCATTAGCAATTGAATTAATTGAAGAGGGGCAAGCGATTGCTCTAAACGGCGGGACTACGACGATCGAAGTTGCAAAAGCCATTGTTGAAAGGTTTAAGAGGTTAACCATTATTACAAACGATCTTCGTATTTTATCGATTCTTGGAACGAATAGACATTTCAATGTCATCCTCACCGGCGGCTTTTATAATCCAGAGGAATATACTTTATATGGGAAACAATGTGAAGAAATCTTGTCTAATTTCAATATTGATATTGCTTTTATCACGGTGAATGCATTATCGCTTGAACACGGTTTAACGGATTTTAGAATGCATGAAGTAGGCGTTATTCAAACCATTATGTCACGGACAAAATATAAAGTAGTCGTTGCTGATTCATCAAAGTTTGAGACGTCTTCTTACATCAATATTTGTCCACTAAAGGATATTGACCTGCTCGTTACTGATAGTTCATTATCATCTAACATGGTAGAGGAATATAGCAAACAGGGTATTCGTATTCATTCTCCACACTAATTCACAATGTGTTAGAACACTAATTTCATTTTGCAAAAGGAATTGTTATTAGCATCAATATAAAGAGCACAAAAGGTCATATCTAGTATTGATATTTGTTCAACAGTCTGGCCCGCTTGTTGAACACAAGTTAAACAATACTCTTCAACTAACCTTCTGCTTTAGTTGAAGAAGAAAAAAGAGTTGTTTTACAACCATTGTTTTGAGCTAAAGCATCCGTTAGTTTATGTGCAATGCTTCACAATCAAACATATAAAGTTTCATAATCGCCCCCTATATTCTATTAGCATAAACAATCATTGTTAAAGGTATTGTAGTAACCATAATGCAGAATAAAACAATCAAAACTTGTGTAGCTGTTAATACAAATGGTCCAAAGGAACCTGTCAGTAAAATTAATACAACTAAACTGCTGCGTTAGTTGAATAAGAAAAATGCTTCACTCCTTATTGAAGTAAAGCACCCGTTAGTTGAATAAGAAATATGCTATTATGCAGGTCTTCTACACGCATATTTTTCGTTGTAATCATACTTTCGTACATCGTATTTTTGCATTACCCAACCTTCAGTTTCCCAATCTTGTCTTAATGTAACGGTAAAGATATCTTTAAAATTGTGTGGACCAGTGAAAGTAACAAACTCCAGCTTAGCTTCAAACATCCAAGAACCAGGATGTTCCAATTTCTTTATTTCAATAACCCTTTCACAAAACGTCCCTATGGCAAAAGTAGTTCCATAATGGTCTTCAATCGCTTTGCTTAATTGCGGCTGTAATAGATCAATTACGGCATCTTCTAACACATTCTCTCGTGTAGGTTGTGTTATTGGACGATTTGCGTACGTTATTAATGATGTAGTCATAACTATACCAAAGATAAAAATAATAATAATTATTTTCATATAAACACCTACTCAACTTATTTTGTAGGTATTTTATCCGTTGATATCAAATATATTCTTATTGAAGTAAAGCACCCGTTAGTACAATAACTTCCAAATAGTTTCGGCTGAATTAGTTAGTATAGGAAGAAAAATTGTTCATCATCAGAATTATATGGTAAAAACTTTATCTGCTTTACAACATACTCTTTTCCATCCCAATCGTACGCAAGTTTGAGCAAACCAATTAATCCTCCGGAGAAACTATCTTGTGATATATAAACAGGCACTTTTCCAAACAGTTGTCCATTTTCAACAGAGTAGTTTATCCCCTGGAAACTGATGCTAAATGGTTCGCGTGGGTTCCTGTAATTGTATTTGGAGATATCGTTGGTGTACTTCTCGCCGTCTACATGAATCTTCACGATATTGCCCTGTTTCTCTAGTGTCACTATAGAATTAATTGTTGTTTTTGTCTTTTCAATAGACTCGATAAGGGCTTCTTCATACTCTTCTCGCTCTTTGATAAAATTCAAAATATGAATGTCCTTTCGAGGATTCCCCCTACCAGCCTTATCATTATTAAGAACAATGATAATGTCACCATAGGTGTCGCCATTCACATCATTGTAAAATAGATCAGGCGGATACTTTCCGTGATACCAATTAGGGAAGCGATACAACGCTTCTTGTGTACTATCACCAACTTGAATAACAAAGTTCTCATAGTCCATCCAAGTTATTTTATCTGCCATTAAGTAAATCATTTGATGCCTATTTTCTGAAGGGACACTTAGTAAAACTATTCGTTCTCGTTTCTCTTCAGCAATGACTTTCTCAGATTCTTCTGTAACTTTGTTCGACATCAATCCCGTAGAAAATAACATTAATACTAAAACGAATGAAACCAACATAAAGAAAATTTGTTTGGTTTTCATATTTTTAATTACCACCTTATTTTATCAATTAAGGTAGTTTGCCCAGTTCAATAAAGTTATATGTAGTCTACCTAAGCAGCCCAATGTACTTAAACTAAAGCACCCGTTAGTTGAATAAGAAATCTCTTTCTACTTTTGCAAAATCAGTCCATAATTCATTTTCATTTACCTTGTTTTTTTTCTTTTTTTAATCTTTTTACCATTAACTCTAATGCTTCTTTTAGGTTATCAATAAGATAAATTCTAATACTTTTGCATTAATACCTTCCCATCTTGACCGTGGCATCCCAACATCTATTGTAATATATCGATACTTTTTGCTAAGTCGTAATTTCTCACAACCTTCAAATCCCCAGTACGCCAAGTCACCATCTACACGTAGAATTGGTGCAATTTCATCTATCTCTTCGCAATAAATTTTGTCGCAAAACCTATAGTTTAATTTCCTTAATTCATAAAGGTGAGGTGAAATGGCTTTACCTGCATTTACATCTCCTATGTCAGCTCCAAAGGTTATATAGTATTTAGCGTTATTTTCCATCAGTTCACCTTCATTCTTAAACTTCTTATTACCATAACAGCTTGTTCTCTTATTAAACTAACCTGCCCCTTTAGCTGAATTACAAGCTAATATTCATTAATGGGTTCTGCTACAAACACAAAATCAAAATCTTCCTTTTTCACAAAAAAACTTGAGTTAGTATTTAACCCTGTTTTTACACAGACTAAATCTACTTCAAGAAAGTTGAAACTTACATGTTGGGCATCTTGAATATCAAATCCGCCAGTTAAAAAATGAATTCCATCTCCAAACGATATAAAGATAAGCACCTTTTCAATATTAATTTCCATATCTAACCATTCATCGTTAATTAGAGCTCGATAAATTGTAATCTTAGGAATACATTCTATATGGTTTATTCCCTTGTAGCAGTTCAATGTGAGGTTGTAAGTGTGGGTTTCATTACGTTTTATATTAATGCCATATTTAAAAGTAAAGGTATTATAAACCATTTCATAAAATAGTGGTTCTACTATGTCATCCCACGCATCATATGCAAAAGCGTGAATGGGTATTAAATGTGGATATAAACTAACAATTGCTTTTTGGAAATTTAATAAGATTTCAGTATCAGTAATTTTGCTGAGGGCTTCGTCTATTTCATGGTCGTTTTCTTTAATGGTTCTTTTATCTATCATGTAAATTTGCTCCTCATTCTTGTATATATGCATACTATTCTATCTGTTATATCACTTTTCCTTCTTCCGCTAAACTGCCCCGTTAGTTCAATAAGAAAAAAGGCTTCACTCCTTATTGAAGTAAAGCACCCGTTAGTT
>NZ_JBFUJC010000285.1:0-4093 GCF_056401595.1 Paenisporosarcina sp. P4_E4_2
TTGCAGTACACACCAGTTCTTCCGTGGATTATTGACTTCGTTTCTCCCATCATGGGTTTATTCGGATTGCGCGGCGATGCAGCGATTCCGCTAGTATTAGGAAACGTGCTCAATTTGTATGCAGGGATTGCTGGAATACTTTCACTCGAATTGACTGTTAAAGAAGTCTTTATTCTGGCAGTCATGTTGTCATTCTCACATAATATTTTTATTGAAACGGGAGTGGCATTAAAGGTTGGCGTAAAATTGTGGGTAGTTTTACTCGTAAGATTTGGTCTTGCAGCTATATCGGCAATCGTCATAAACCTGGTGTGGTCTGGTGGTTCGCAAGTCGCTCAATATGGGATGGCACCAAAAATGGCTACCATGCCTGAAGGGTGGCTTGAAATCATCTTACTCGGACTGCAAAAGGCAAGTTATGGGGTACTGCAACTCGCCCTGGTCGTTATTCCATTAATGGTTGTCATTCAATATTTGAAAGACAAACAGTATTTGCAGAAGTTTTCACAAAAAATCGCACCTTTTACAAAGTTGCTCGGAATTAAACCAAATGCTTCGATGACACTGGTATCTGGATTGGTTATCGGGTTGGCATTTGGTGCAGGCGTAATGATTCAGGCAGTACAAGAGGACGGGGTCAGCAAGAAAGATGCAACGCTGGTCTTTATCTTTTTAGTCGCCTGTCACGCAGTTGTAGAAGATACGCTTATCTTTATTCCTCTTGGAATACCGATTTGGCCATTATTTTTACTAAGGCTCGGCATCGCTTTTGTATTGACGATTGTGGTCGCATCAATTTGGAAAAGAGCTGAGCAAACGAAAAGAAAGGAAGTACTTATATCATGAAATCTCAACCAATAACAACGCTTCTTTTCGATTTTGATGGTACATTGCTGGATACGAATGAGCTCATCATTCAAACGTTTTTAAGTGTTTTAGGTAAAAGATATCCCGGAAGATTTACTAAAGAAGACGCGCTGCAATTTATAGGACCGTCCTTAAAACAGACCTTTGATTCGATTGATGAAACATTGACAGAAGAGCTAATTAAAGAATACCGCGCATGGAATATTGAAATGCACGATCAAATGGCTGTCGAATTTGATGGTGTTACTGATACTCTCCGTATATTAAAAGCTCGAGGCCTTAAGATGGCGATTGTATCAACGAAAAGGCAAGGTATGATTCAGAAGGGATTAACATTAATGGGGATTGAGGACATCTTCGATGTTGTGATTGCACTCGACGACGTGGTTACCCCAAAACCAGACCCTGAACCCATTCTTTTGGCACTTGAGCGTTTGAATGCAACGAAAGAAGAGGCAATAATGATCGGGGACAACTCCCATGATATCGAGGGTGGTCAAAACGCAGGTGTAAGAACAGCTGGTGTTGCATGGACTGCTAAAGGCGAAGCATATTTAGCTACTTTTAACCCAACATATATGTTGCAGCATATAACGGATTTGCTTGAAATCGTGGACGGAACATCTTCATGAGAAGGACGGAACGTTATCCCGTAGAAGGGGCAAACTCGTTGTGGCATATTTACCGAACGGTGCCTTTTTGGAAGGTGATGAAAAATTTTATCGTTATTCAACTGGGCAGATACAGCCCTTCATTGCCACTGAAAAATTTCCTCTACCGACACTTTTTACATATGAAAGTTGGAGAGCAAACCTCATTTGCCTTGATGGTTATGCCTGATGTCATGTTCCCGGAGAGAATTACAATTGGAGAGAATTCAATCATCGGGTACAATACGACGCTTTTAGCTCATGAGTACTTAATTGACGAATATCGTATTGGAGACGTCATTATTGGGAATCGTGTTCTTATAGGAGCGAATTCTACCATTTTACCTGGAGTTACTATTGGTGATGGTGCGATCGTTTCCGCTGCTACTCTTGTGCATAAAGATGTACCAGAAGGCAGTTTTGTCGGAGGGAATCCCATGAAAATCATTTACACTGCTGAAGAAATGGCGACACGTCGCCTTATATAACTAGAAAAGACCTCATGAAGAGAATTCCAATGCTTCATGAGGTCTTTTGTATTGACGCACTCTATTAGWTACGTTAAAATATATTTTAATTCATCGTGGTAGTATGCTAGTGTACTAAAGTGAAATATCCTTATTTTAGGAAGTGATGAAAGAATGACGCCAATTCGAAAATTTGAGAAACCGCTAGGGATGAGAGACTCATTTCCGTTAATAAATGAAAAAAAGGAAAAAGTACGGGATGTCGGCAGAAAATTTTTCCGAAATCACGGCTTTGATTTTATCAAAACACCTACTGTTGAATATTACGAAACCGTGGGGAAAGCCTCGGCAATTTCAGATTCATCGTTGTTTAAATTAGTCGATCGCCAAGGTGAGACACTTGTCTTAAGACCAGATATGACGACACCAATTGTTCGTGTGGCAACATCTAAGCTATTGAAGGAACAAATCCCATTGCGTCTAGCATACTTTGCGAACGTCTTCCGTGCTCAGGAAAATGAAGGCGGACGACCTGCTGAATTCGAGCAAATGGGCGTGGAGTTAATAGGAGATTCTTCGGTTTTCGCAGATGCAGAAATGATTATAACCGCATCGGATTTTGTACAGGAACTTGGAATTGGTGAATATCATTTAACGGTCGGACATGCCGGGTTATTGCAATCAATTTTGACGCAATTTACCGAATCCAAAGAACAAGTTAAAGAACTGCGTAAATTACTTGTGGAAAAGAACATGGTTGGATTTGAAGAGGCTGTACAATCGTATGGATTATCGAAAGTAGAAGAAGAACGCTTTATTGAATTTATTGGACATGCTTCCAATGTGCAATCCATTCAATCATTACATCCTTTTATCGACCAATCAAATATTCAGCAAGTGAACATGTTTATGTATCTTAGTGACTTGTCCGTGTTACTAGAAAATGCAGGTCTTTCAAATCTGGTCACATACGATCTGACACTTACTAGTGAAATGAGTTATTACACTGGGATGTTATTTGAAGTTTTTGCGAGTGGATCAGGTTTTCCGATAGGCAATGGAGGTCGCTATGACGGTTTGTTGCAGGAGTTCAATTGTGATGTCGGTGCAACAGGTTTTGGATTGAGAGTAGACAGATTGCTTGAAGTGATGACTACATCGACAACACGTAAGCCACATACGCTAATCTTTTTTGATGAAGCTAATTATATGGAAGCAGTCAATGAGGCGAATAAATTTAGACAGCAAGGAATTCGGACAACCATTCAATATGTTAATGGTGTAGAGGACAGACAGGCTTATCAGGATAACTTTACAGACGTATTTTGGTTAACAKAAGGAGTTGGAAATAATGAGTGAACTGACAATTGCGATGCCGAAAGGACGAATTTTTGAAGAAGCTTATGTGTTACTTCAAAAAGCGGGTTTTCAGTTACCGGATGACTTTGAAGAATCACGGAAACTCATTGTTGAAGCTCCTGGTGAAAAGATTCGATTTATTCTTGCGAAACCGATGGATGTACCTGTTTATGTGGAACATGGGGTTGCAGATATAGGAATAGCGGGTAAAGATGTATTACTTGAACAAAAACGAATTGTTCATGAGTTGCTGGATTTAAAAATCAGCGAATGCTATAWCGCAACTGCAGGCTTGCCGAATACAGTCATGAATGAGATTGCGCCTCGAGTGGCAACTAAATATCCTGAAATTGCTTCGGCTTTTTACAAAGAAAAAGGGGAGCAAGTTGAAATTATTGGATTAAATGGTTCAATCGAACTGGCACCCATGATTGGGCTGGCCGATCGAATTGTGGATATCGTATCTTCTGGTCGGACATTGAAAGAAAATGGACTTGTTGAATACGAACGCATTGTGGATGTGACATCGAGGTTAATTGCTAATCCCGTCAGTTACCGACTAAAAAGTGAACGCATCCGCGATATGGTAAAGCGACTGAAAGAGTCAATGGAGTAAGGAGGATATTATATGCAAATCGTTTCTTTAACGAAAGATATATCATTAAAACGACCGTTGGAAATGGGCAATGAGGAGCAATTGAACACCGTGAAAATGGTATTGTCCGATGTCAAAAAACGCGGTGACCAAGC
>NZ_JBFUJC010000286.1:0-4093 GCF_056401595.1 Paenisporosarcina sp. P4_E4_2
GCCCTATGAAACCCGGCAACCTGCAGTTATGAACCAAGTAGTAATTGGCAAAGGTGCTGAACCTGAAGCAAGGTGTATTCCTTGGATGATAAGAGTGAAAGGTGCCTATTAACGAATGCCTTTCCTCATGTTTTTACGTGAGAGAGGGTTTTTTTTATGACATCTCCCTTTATCCTCGTGTGCAGAAGCCCGAAAAGGCGGAAGGTTTTATTCTAATGAATAAGCTGGACATGGGAAATGAGTACCGTTTGAATTTTCCGAGAGCAATCTCGAAGGATATAGGAGGAATATTAAATGACAACTCGTCGTCTATTTACATCAGAATCAGTAACAGAAGGGCATCCGGACAAAATTTGCGATCAAATCTCAGACGCAATTTTAGATGCTATTTTAACTGAAGATCCAAATGCACGTGTTGCTTGTGAAACAACTGTAACAACAGGTTTAGTGCTTGTTGCCGGTGAAATCACAACATCTGCATACGTGGATATTCAAAAAGTCGTACGTGAAACAGTTCGTGAAATCGGCTACACACGTGCAAAATATGGTTTTGACTCAGAGACTTCTGCAGTATTGACTGCAATCGATGAGCAATCTGCTGACATCGCAATGGGTGTTGACAGAGCACTGGAAGCACGTGAAGGTTCGATGACAGATTCAGACATCGAAGCAATCGGTGCAGGTGACCAAGGTTTAATGTTCGGTTTTGCTTGTAATGAAACACCGGAATTAATGCCTCTTCCAATTAGTATGGCTCATAAGTTAGCTCGTCGTTTAGCATTAGTTCGTAAAGAAGAAATTCTTCCATACTTACGTCCAGATGGCAAAACACAAGTAACTGTAGAATATGATGAAAACAATAAACCGTTGCGTATTGACACAATCGTTATTTCTACTCAACATCACCCAGAAGTAACACTTGAGCAAATTCAACGTAACTTGAAAGAACATGTCATCAATCCTGTCGTTCCGGCAGAATTAATTGACGAAAATACAAAATACTTCATTAACCCAACTGGTCGCTTCGTAATTGGTGGACCACAAGGGGATGCTGGTTTAACTGGTCGCAAAATTATCGTAGATACTTACGGTGGATACGCTCGTCACGGTGGCGGCGCATTCTCTGGTAAAGATGCGACAAAAGTTGACCGTTCAGCAGCATATGCAGCACGTTATGTAGCGAAAAACATCGTAGCAGCAGGACTTGCTGACCGTTGCGAAGTTCAACTTGCATATGCAATCGGTGTTGCACAACCAGTATCAATTGCAATCGATACTTTTGGTACAGGCACTGTAGAAGAATCGAAACTTGTTGAAATTGTTCGCGATTCATTCGACCTTCGCCCAGCTGGAATCATCAAAATGTTAGATCTACGTCGTCCGATTTACAAGCAGACAGCTGCTTATGGACACTTCGGTCGCACAGACTTGGATGTACCATGGGAGAAAACAGACAGAGCGGCTACTTTGAAAGAAAAAGCAGGCGTTTAAGATTGAGAAGCCATTCCGGGTATGACCTGGAATGGCTTTTTTATTGGAAATTAGTGGGCGAAAGGGAACAAATCAATTTGAACGGGAATAAATTTAAGAATGCTTCAACATATTAAAAGGACCGGGCTCTATCACCCGGTCCTTACTATCCGTTTACTTTTGTTGTTGCATTGCCTTATAAATCTGTCCTTTTTCAGCATATTCTCTCACAATACGTTCCATATCTAATTTGTCTTCAGCATTCAACTCCCGAACCACTTTTGCCGGTCGTCCCAATGCAAGCATACCTGGGGGAATTACTTTACCGGGTGGAACCAAGCTGCCTGCTCCAATAAATGCACCTTCACCAATCTCTGCGCCATCCAGGACAATGGAACCCATGCCAATTAAGGCGCCTTTTCGTATAGTACAGCTATGCAAAGTTACTTGGTGTCCGATGGTGACTTCATCTTCCAAAATTAATGGAGCGGCAGGGCTTTGATGAAGGCAACACAAATCTTGAATATTAACTTTTCGGCCGATTCGTGTCGCATTGACATCACCACGAATAATGGTATTAAACCAAATAGTGGACTCTGGACCGATTGTCACATCACCACTTATTGTGACATAATCAGCAATATAAACAGATGGGTCAATCATGGGTGTTTTATCATTAAATGGATAAATCATTCTAAAACCTCGTTTCTTCTTGCCATATGGTTTCATTATACAAAAAAAGAGGAACTAAAAAAGGATGACTTCGTCGAATAAAGAAATAGAAGGAGCGATGATTATGTGGAAATGGGAAGCTGATGGACAGGCTAAAGCAGTCATCGCCATCGTACACAGCGCGTATGAACATCATCGTAGGTACGCCTGGGTTATAGAAGAGTTTAGAAGTTCAGGATTTCATGTTGTAATGGGGGATCTACCGGGGCACGGAGAATCGGCTCTCAATAAACAAGCACATGACGAGGATTTTCAATCCTATGGCACTTTTATCAATCACTTGATTGACGCTTCGCTTACATATAACTTACCCGTTTTTATTATGGGTCACGGGTTAGGTGCAACTTTAGTCATGCAAGTGCTTCAGGAAAAATCAATTGAATGTGCTGGAATAATTCTGACATCTCCTTGGATGCATTTACATATTCATGCATCGAAACTTTCCAGTGCTTTAGCCAACATGGGGAAGCTAGCTGAAAACGTCAAAAGTACTCATGAAATAACCATTAAAAAACTGACAAGAAATTATGATGTTTATACGCAAGGTAAAGACGATGATCTATATAACACGACCATTACTTTGAAGTGGTACAGGGAGTTGCAGCATTTGATGAAAGCAACAACTGCCAAACAAGAAAGCATTCAAGATGTTCCTATTTTGATGATGACTGCAGAGCGGGATAAAATTGCGGATCCGACATTCGCAAAGAATTGGCTGCAAAAACAAAAACTTTCTGAAATACAATATAAAGAGTGGAAAAATTGTTTTCATGATCTGTTCCAAGAGCCAGAACGAGAAGATGTGTTTTATTACACGAAGACATTCGTGAATAATGTGTTGCGTTCACTCGGATATGTGGTTTAAGACAAATAAAAGCCTTTCTAATGAAAAATTAGAAAGGCTTTTACTATGGATTTGTTTATGACTTCATTTATGAATTATGCAGATTTACAAGGATTAATAAATTATTCTGACATGAAAATTAGCCCCCTGTAAAAAAGGGAAGCAATAGATTCCAAATTTCAAAACCTGAACATTTACCAATATGATAATTCTATTTTAATAAAAATATTCCTCTATTGTTTTTTAGAACTTTGAAACTTGGATTTATGTACGCTATGCCTTGCAGAAGTCGAAGTTAGCATAATGAGAATCTAGAAGTATATAAAATCTTTCCTTGTACTAACATCATTTTTGTAATACAGTGAATAATGTGACAATATTATGAACAAACAAAGGGGGAAATTGGATGGAAGAGTTTATTGGGCAAATAAATAACTTTTTATGGGGACCTTGGATGATTTATGGCTGTTTGGCTATCGGTCTATTATTTTCAATCCTTACTCGTTTCTTGCAAGTTCGACTGATCAAGGATATGGTTGTTCAAATGTTCAAAGGTGAAAAATCGGATGCCGGGGTATCTTCATTCCAAGCATTATCGATTGCATTATCAGGTCGTGTTGGAACCGGAAATATTGCAGGGGTTGCTACGGCGATTGCATTTGGTGGTCCAGGGGCTGTATTSTGGATGTGGGCAATAGCGTTTATCGGGGCATCTTCAGCGTTTGTCGAATCAACTTTGGCTCAAATTTATAAAGTGAAAGACCAAGGACAATACCGTGGTGGTCCTGCTTATTACATAGAAAAAGGAATCGGCTCGAAGTGGTATGCAGTTATTTTTGCACTCGCAACATTACTGGCTATGTCCATTTTGATGCCAGGCATTCAATCGAACTCCATTGCCATAGGGATGGAAAATGCATTTGACATGCCTCGATGGGTTACTGGAGCTATAATTGTTGTCATTCTAGGCGGCATTATTCTCGGTGGAGTAAAACGTATTGCAAACGTAGCTCAATTTGTCGTACCTTTCATGGCGCTAGCATACAT
>NZ_JBFUJC010000287.1:0-4084 GCF_056401595.1 Paenisporosarcina sp. P4_E4_2
ACGTATATATGCCAATTGTTACTTTGAAAGAAAATTTTCATACAGGCTCACTTTAACATGATGAAGTTCACACACTATATATCCTCTGCTATACTTCATTAGGGAAAAATGGACATAATAGAAAGAAGGGAATTTTATGAATAGAAAAACACGGGTAGAGCCACATCCTATTTTGGCTTCCGTTTTAGAATATATGTATATCATCGCCGGTGCTGCTATTATCGCTGTAGGTTTTAACGTTTTCTTATTGCCGAACGAAGTGGCATCTGGCGGAGTTAGTGGAATCAGTACGATTTTAAAAGGATTGTTCAATTGGAATCCAGGATATGTGCAATACGCATTTAATATTCCTTTATTTATTGCAGGAGTAATTTTTCTTGGTAAACAATTCGGCGCACGTTCACTAGTCGGAACACTTACGCTTCCCATGTTTGTCCTACTAACTGCAGGATGGGAACCCGCAACATTAAATCCGTTACTCGGGGCACTATTTGGCGGGATTTCAGTAGGAGTTGGATTGGGTATTGTCTTCCGAGGACATGCATCAACTGGCGGAACAGATTTAGCGGCTCAAATTTTAGCGAAGTACACCGGATTTACCCTTGGAACTAGCGTTATGCTGATTGACGGACTGATTGTTCTTTCTGCAGCCCTAGTTTTCGATATTGAAAAAGGATTATATGCTCTGATTGGTCTATTTGTGACAACCAAAACCATTGATATTATTCAACTTGGATTCAGCCAATCGAAAATGGTTTACATTATTACGAATAAACAGGAAGAATTACGGGATGCTATTTATACCGAAATAAATCGTGGTGTAACCAAGCTTCCGGCAGTTGGTGGCTATACCGAACAAGAACGACCAATGCTACTTGTTGTGGTTTATCAAACCGAATTCACGAAATTGAAACAATTAGTTAAAATGGTTGATCCATCAGCATTTGTCATTGTTTCAGATGCCTACGAAGTACTCGGTGAGGGTTTCAAACGTCCATAATTTAGGTATACTTAAAAAGTATATATAAACTATTTTGAGGGAGGGAACAAGATGAACAAAAAATTTCTTGCAGCTATTTTTGGTTCTGCACTAATGCTTGCCGCATGTGGTGGTGGAAATGATGAAAAACCGACGCCAACCAATGATGAAAATGGCGGAGAAGTAACTGATACACAGGATGCTGAAAAAATTGTACAGGGTAATTGCACAAGCTGTCACGGTGGTAATTTAGAAGGGCAAGGCAACTTCCCAAATCTGACAGATGTGGGATCCCGCCTTACTGAAGAGGAAATTTTACAGGTAATTCAAAAAGGCCGTGGTCAAATGCCTCCGAACATTATTGAAGGCGCAGAAGCTGAAGTAGTTGCCGAATGGTTGGCTAATAAAAAATAATTTGTAATAAACAAAGACCAATGACTGTTTATGTCATTGGTCTTTGTTTTTGTCAAAAAAGTGTCGAACTAAAAGGAGGATTTCAGGAACCTAATGCCGAATTTTAGTATTTAATAGGTCGAAATATCGTGTTGATTTTTAGGGATAAAGAACTAATGAGGAGGTATCACAAGGTTTCTGTCTAAATTTTGTAATAGTACTGTAATAAAATTTTGTCGACAAACTTGATATAATGAGCTTGTCGGAAAAAATTTCGAACAGCTAGGAAAAAACATAGGTGGTTACAAAAATATGATTTCAATGAAAAATGTCTACAAAAAATATCCAAACGGCATTGTTGCTGCAAACGGAATTAATGTAGAAATCAAACAAGGTGAATTTGTATATGTTGTAGGTCCAAGTGGGGCTGGTAAATCTACATTTATCAAAATGATGTACAGAGAAGAGCGTCCTACGAGTGGAGATATACTAGTAAATGGCATAAACTTGGCGACATTGAAGTCGAAAAAAGTTCCATATTTAAGAAGACAAATAGGTGTTGTCTTTCAAGATTTTAAATTATTACCGAGATTGAATGTTTTTGAAAATGTAGCATTTGCTTTAGAAGTAATTGAAGAATCGCCAAAAGTGATTCGTAAACGTGTTATGGAAGTTTTGGATTTGGTAGGGCTTAAACATAAAGCTCGTATGTTCCCAACTGAGCTGTCTGGTGGAGAACAACAGCGAGTATCGATTGCCCGGTCCATTGTCAACATCCCAAAAGTGATGATTGCGGACGAGCCAACTGGAAACTTAGATCCTGAAACTTCTTGGGATATCATGAATTTGTTCGAGGAAATCAATCGTCGTGGGACAACCATTATAATGGCCACCCATAATAAAGAAATTGTTAATACAATCAAACATCGAGTAATTGCAGTTGAAGGCGGACTCGTCGTACGTGATGAAGTCGGAGGTGACTACGGTTATGAAAGCTAGGACTGTAGGACGTCATTTCCGTGAAAGTTTTAAAAGTCTCGGCCGAAATAGCTGGATGACTTTTGCATCTGCCAGTGCAGTGACTGTCACGTTGTTGCTTGTCGGCGTATTCGTAATGATCATGATGAATTTAAGTAAAGTGGCTGATGATTTAGAAAAAGATGTTGAAATAAAAGTGTTGCTTGAACTTACTGCAGATGACAAAGCTGCAACGCAATTAGAAAAAGATATTAAAGAATTAGATGGTGTTGCAACAGTCGTCTATTCAACAAAAGAAGCTGAATTAAAAGATTTGATAAAAGATTTCGGAGCGACAATGGGATTGTCCGATCAAAATAACCCGCTTCGTGCAGCCTACTACGTGAAGGCTGAAAACCCTCAGGAAACTGAGAAAGTTGCTCAACGAATAGATCGTCTTAAAAACACCTATTCTGTCGAATATGGTGAAGGAAAGATTGAGAAACTATTCAGTTTCCTGAATGTTGCTAGAAATATAGGTTTAGTATTAATCCTAGCGTTACTATTTACTGCGATGTTCCTAATTTCGAATACAATCCGTATCACAATTGTTGCACGTCGACGTGAAATTGAAATTATGAAACTGGTAGGAGCGTCAAATTGGTTTGTTCGTATACCGTTCGTTTTAGAAGGAATGTGGATCGGAATCCTTGGTGCAATATTGCCAATAACTCTCGTCACTTTACTTTATTACAACTTATATCACGCTGTTCAACCTTATTTGAAAGGCGAATTGTTTAATTTATTACCACTTACTCCATTTTTGTATCAAGTTAACGGCCTCATTTTATTGATGGGCATTTTCATTGGTGTGTGGGGAAGTTTTATGTCAGTACGTAAGTTTTTACGCGTTTAAACGCGAGCTTGAAAGGGGCAGAACATGAGAAAGAAACAATCTAAATGGATGGCAGTTTCCATTGCAACAGTATTGGGGTGTTCATTATTTATGACACAACCTGCGGATGCATTGGCTAACTCCTTGAACGATTTGAAAAATGAACAGAAACAATTGGATCATAAAAAATCACAATTGAATTCGACTATTAATCAGAAAAAAGGCGATATTTCAGAAAATCAATCGGACCAAGAAAAATTGCTTGCTCAAATTCAAGCTCTCGATAGCAAAATTATTGAGACAAATAGCGAAATAGATCGTGTGCTTGGAGACATTAAACGCACGAACTTAGAAATTGAAAAATTGCATGAAAGTATTACGGTTTTAGAAAAGAAAATCGCTGATCGTGACGAGTTAATTAAAGAGCGTCTTCGCTCCGTTCAGGAAAGTGGCGGTTCCGTCAATTATCTTGATGTGTTACTTGGAGCTAGTAGTTTCTCAGATTTCATTGACCGTTTCTCAGCTGTAAATACGCTAATGGATGCAGACCGCAAGATTTTGGAAGAACAGGCTGCAGATAAAAAGTCATTGGAAGCGCAGAAATCTTCGGTTGAAGAAAAATTGGCTCAACAAAAGACAAGCCGTGATAAATTAGTAAGTCTTAAAGCAAATCTTGATTCCCAAAAAGCTTCAAAAGGTAGATTAGTAGACCAACTAGAAGCGGAACAAGGAAAATTAATCCAACAAAAGAATTCACTTGAAAAAGAATATTCTGAAACACTCGAAATCAGTAAAGCGGTAGAGAGTAAAATAGTAGCTGAACAAGAGAGATTAATCGAAGTTGCACGTCAAGCTGAAAT
>NZ_JBFUJC010000288.1:0-7059 GCF_056401595.1 Paenisporosarcina sp. P4_E4_2
GGTATGCAAAGCGTTAGGCTTTCAAAAGATGAATGGAATGGAGGGTTAATGTGTATTTGCTTCTTTCAATAGTTTTGAGTACGATTTTAGGATTTGTTTTACTTACTATGGGACCACTAATAGGCGGTGTCATTGCTTTTGGAATAGTTGTTGGTTGTATATTTAGAGGATTGTATTTACTAAATGACCTACATAAAAGTATTTTATCTATTTCTCCAAAAAAAGATAAAGTCCAACAGGCATATGAAAATTATTTAAAGGAACGAGATAAAGATTCTAATTAAACTATTTTTTATTGAACTAACGGGGCAGTTTAGTTGAACAAGGTTACAAGGTTTAATTTGTTAAAATACGGTAAAACTAAACGACGGATTTTATGGGCGAAATCAATAGAATTATAGAAATGGGGAATTTGATGTCTGAAGGAAGAGTAAAAAAACAGTTTTTACTATTTTAGGATTCGCAATAGCGATTGTTATTTTTAGTGGTTCTGTATTCTGGGGAGTTGTAATTTCTGCAGAGATAGTAATCTTAGTAAACTTTATTTCTTCTGAAAAAAATAAATCAAGTTTGATTCAACTTTTATTATATTCATTATTGGCTATAGGTTCGGAATTTATTTTACAAGCTATGTTTAATAATTAAATTAGAGTTAGTGGTTATTCCTCAACTAACGGGTGCTTTATTTTAAGATCAGTGAACTGCAGAGACAGCTCTTTTTTAGTGCTTCATGTAACGAGATGATGGTCTAATGTTTATAAAAGAATTAAATTAGTGAACATAAAACATTTAGGAGACTAGGGATGGGGAAAGATAAAAAACATTTACAAAAAAAGGTGCAGGGTAAATATAGGAGTATTAAACAACAATACAGCGAAGATAAAAATTTCGATAAAAAAGAGTTTACTATTCTCGCGATAATCGTATTATTAATTTTCTTGTTGGATGTTATTTTTCCAATCTTTTAGAAAAATGCTATGACTGTTGTTTTAGTTTTAAGTGTTTTTGTTATTTGGTCTTGGATTGTTTTTTCTGGTGGTAGAAATAAGGAAAATGAAACTGAGTGTTCTAACGAAGAAATAGAAAAGGAATTAGGAGAATTTTATAAATAGCTTCTTCAACTAACGGAGCAGTTTAGTTTAATAAGGAGTATTGATCAATTGTATTGAAAAAGTATACTAGTGGAGAGTGATAGTATGTTTATTAATGAGTTTATTGAACAATTCAATGAAAGATATCCTGAGGTTGATAGGTTTGATGTTGCAACAGATGAAATGATTGGAGCATACGAAAAAAAGCTTGGATATCAACTCCCTATATCCTTTGTTGAATTTCTTCAGAAGTTTTCCAATGGTATTTTCTTATTGGATTGTGAACCAATAGGAGGTGTTAGTAAAGAATCTCCTTGTAGTGATATTTGCAAAATGAATAGGATAATTCCTGACATCCCAAATGAAGTATTAATAGTAGAAACCAATGAAAGTATAGTATCCACTCGTCTTGTGTCTTTTACAATGTTTGATGCAGGTGAAACTTCTAACAATCACTGGGTATTCTTATGTGAAGATGGTATTCCAAACTATGATTATAGAGTAGGATTTATTAGTCAGATGTCAAATAAAATGGTAAAAGTATTAAGTAATTTTGAAGAATGGTTAACGATATTTTGGGGAAATGATGAAGAGTACGAACCAGGAACTCCTGTATTTCACGCAATTTACCCAGACAATGATGAAAGGGTTGTAATACTAGATTCCTAAGATTGCTGCCTCTACTGGGCAGGTTTTTTCTTATGGAGTATTAAGTTAAATACTTCGCAATGAATACAATAAGATGGTTCTATCATACTAATCAAAAAAGTGGATTGGATATATGAAAAGCCTTTTTCTTATTCAATTAACGAGGCAGGTTAGTGGAAGAAGGTATAACCAAGATATAAGAAAATACAGTATTCAAAGGGGTGTTTAGTTTGAATAATCGACAAGAAACTCCAAAAGAAAAAAGAGAGAGATTAAGGCAAGAAGAACTTAAAAAAAATCCGCATGGTGCATTAAGGGATGGATTAAATCGAGGTGAAAATGGAAATATAACAGATTTAGTTGGTGATTTAGGTTGGAAAGGAACAGGAATATTAATAATTGTATTAATAGTTGGATATGTACTTTACAAATTATTATCAGATTAAATCTGATTAATATTTCCACTGTCATATAGAAGAACTTAAATATATAGATAGACCCCAGTGATGAAAATATCACTAGGGTCTTTTATGTTCTATTAATTAGGTTATGTCTATAATTTTATATCCTCTGGTACCTCAATCACATGTGATTCTAATGGATTAATTGGGTCGTAATTACGTAAACACCCAAAATTAAGACCAGTAATTGTTTCAATTCCTGATATTGGAACTTGATATGTTTTATATTCACCGTAGGTAAATTCCAAATTCTCAATAAGATCTTTTTGAGTCTGTAAATAAGCAGTTGCAGAAAGGCTACCATCTTCCTTAACCATAACAGCGATTTTCCAAAACTCTGAAGGTATTTTAACACCTCTGTAAACAATGTCGTCCTCCCTAAAAACTGGTCCAGTAAACACTGTCACTTTCAGATTCCAGTTTTCAGCATTATCTAAAATATAATTCTCAAGATCCAACCAGATTTTTTGATTTAAATCGCTATGTTGGGGAGCACAATTTGTGAAATGAAATGTATCCTTATTCGCCTTTTCCACTGCATCTCCCCAAATTGGATCTCTGCGGCGGACTAGATGTCCTCGATCAAGTGGATTATTTTTATATAATTCAGGACCACACTGGTATTCTATTTCGATACGAGGATCCAGATACCATTTATCATTCCGTTGAATACTTCTCAATTGGTTTCCATTAATATTTACCACCGTATAATATGCTAAACGGCGTGACTTACTCATGACTATCGAAAAATGAGTGTAATGAAGCACCTTGCTTCCGTCTTTTAGAAGGGCAATATCTTGTTCATCACTTCGAAAAGTCGGATGTGGAACCTCATAATCATCACCAAGGAATTTAGGGTCATAACCAACCGAAGCTTCATACCATGAATCATTTAATATCTCAACTATCATCTCATCAGAATTATCTTTGGTGATTTCTTGCTCTTGCACAAGTTCATTAATTAACAATTTCTGATTTTCATTCAAAGTTGTGTCCTCCTTCTTTTTATTAGGTATTCGACAAATGATTTTCAATTCCTTCTTATAAGAAGAGGACAAACTATTTTAACTTTGTRAATACTATTTTAACTTTGTAAATATCAAGACAAACAAAACCCTCTAAGAAATCAAAAAAGGCAATAACATATTTGATATTTAAAAGATGTTATTGCCTTTCATTTTATTAAATTTAATAGGAATCACCAATATTAAAGTATCCGATTCATTTGTTACTGATCATTTTTTTGGTTTTTCAATAAGTCGCGAATTTCAGTAAGCAAAGCTTCTTTTGCATCTATTACTGGGACATCCTCAATCACTGCTTCTTTTTTGCGCTGGAATTTCATCAGGATACGGATGACCATAAAGATGGCAAAGGCAACAATGAGAAAGTCTACGATGGATTGGATGAAGTTTCCGATCATCACTTCTGCATCGCCGACTGGAATAATAATTCCTGTAAAATCAATACCACCCATTAATACGCCGATCAATGGAGTTATAATATCTGCAACGAGGGAAGAGACGATTTTACCGAAGGCTGCCCCGATTACAACCGCTACTGCTAAGTCCATAACATTTCCTTTTAACGCGAATTTCTTGAAATCTTGCCACATATTTTTCTCACTCCTTTGCTCTCAGTCTACAAAAAGAATAAAATATTGTAAATGCAAGCAATATGATATTTGTCAAAAAGATAGACCACAAACTAAATTGAAGTGACGGTGTCCTACCATCTGTGATAAAATGATGAAAAAAACGGGATGCGAATGTATGAAAAAACGAAAGAAAATGAAACGATTGTCTGCAGTTACACGAGGATTGTTAATCATACTTATGGTTCCCATTACAATGACTCTGTTTGTGTTAACTAGTGTGTTCCATGGACGCTGTTGGCAGCACATCATCGTATTGAAACGAAATTCTCTACCATGGATCCTCTACTATCTCCTGTAGGAGCTGAAGGACATATGCAGTTTATGCCGTGTACATTTGTAGGATGGCAGCATCCTAGTTGTTCGGGTCAAGGAAAAGGGGATATATCAAAAGAAGATAAAACAAACCCAGATGTCATTGCCGAATATGGTGGATATGGTATTGACGCCAATGAGGATGGGAAAGCAGACCCATATCAGCTAGATGACGCTATATTTAGTGCAGCGAACTATTTAGCAAGTAATGGAGCAGCAAATGGTGATCTTGAACATGCTATTTACATGTACAATCGCAGTGATGAATATGTAGAAGATGTATTATATTACTATCATAAATATGAAGAAGAGCAGGGCACTCAAGGACAAGCTGCTTCTTCAGAACAATAAAAAAAGAGACGTTCAATTGAACGTCTCTTTTTTGATATTATGTTTTGCGTAGTGCTTTTAAAATCATGCTTACGATGAAGATTAAAATAACTGCACCAATAAATGCTGGAATGATTTGAATATCGGCAACTGTTGGTCCGAAGCTGAATAACATACCGCCGATCCATGCACCAATGATACCAGCAATAATGTTACCAATAATTCCGCCCGGTACGTCTTTACCTAAAATAAGCCCTGCTAACCAACCAATGATACCACCGATAATAAGGTATAAAATAAATCCCATGTTCGTCATCTCCTGTTCGATAAAGTTTAATTTGACTTGCTAGTAATTAGATATCCTCAAACGATTTACTTCAAACCATTTTTTGAAAATATTTTTAACCCATAACGATTTCATATCCAAACTGAAAACGAATAATTCTACAAACCAGTTTGACTTTGCGTGCATATAATAAAAACTTCAGCGCTAATCAATAGTCTGAACAAAAACAAAAAAAGTATGTATTTTGTTTTCAGATTCACATATTTTTTCGTTTTTTAATTGACGGAAAATTCGTAAAAAGCTTTGTGAATTGAAAATTAAAAGCGTATAATCAAAAAAAGGAGTGAGTTGAGATGGACGAAATCATGATGAGAAAACTTAACCGACAGGCAATGTGGTTTGTTGTGCTTCACACCATTTTTATCTTCAATCTCGCATTCGACGTCATTGAATTTACTTGAAAATTGTGGATAGCTTGCCTATCCACAATTTTTTTACGGATTGATACATAAAAGACAACCCAATTACATACACCAAAGTAGTCAGGAGTTTTACTATTGAAGAGACCATGGGATCGATATACATATTGTCAAGTATTTGAAAATCTTCGCGATGAGCAATTGGCTTCACCTATGGAAGCATATATGAAACACAATTTTCCTTTTCTCGGCATTAAAAGCCCTGCACGAAATGAAGCATTAAAAAACTATTTTACTGAACATGAAATTCCCGAAAAACAACAATTGTTTGAAGAAGTGTGGGAAATTTATCAGCTGCCTGAAAGGGAATATCAATATGTAGCAATAGCTTTATTAAGTAAAAAAATTAAAACATTAACAATTGAGGATTTGTCTTTCATCGAGAAACTGATAACGGAAAAATCGTGGTGGGATAGTGTGGATTCCATTGCGCCATCCATAGTTGGGGAAATTGTAAAAAAGGATAGACCAAATGGAGAAAAAGTCATGCGATTGTGGTCAGATTCAGATAATATGTGGCTGAATCGCTCAGCTATTCTGCATCAATTGAAATATAAAAATGAAACAAACGAAAACATACTGGAAGAAATCATTTTAAGTCATGCAGAATCKAATGAATTTTTCATTCAGAAAGCAATTGGTTGGGTATTACGGGAATACGCAAAAACCAATCCTGTATTTGTTCAACAATTTGTAGAAGTGAATGAATTGAAACCTTTAAGTAAAAGGGAAGCACTGAAACACTTCAAATGAAAAAGCAGCCAATCGGCTGCTTTTGTTATTTTACGGAGTCGCTGATGAATGTGTGGTCTTTATAATACATGTTTTTCACCAATACATTTGGTCCTAGACATTTTACTGCAGGGCAATGGCAGTTCAATTCTTTTGCAAGAGGCGAGTCCAGCCATTTGTCAAAAATGATTGGTAAGGAATCACTCTTCATATTACCAAGTACAGGTGCATCTCCAAAGTCTGTGACAATGACATCACCTGAGAAAATATTGATATTCAATCTTGAACGGCCGTCAGGGTCATTACGAACGGTGACATTCGTTTCTTCTTTCAATCTTTGCTGAAGATGACGATCTTCTTCACTGGCGCTGCAAGGATAAAATGGCAAAGTTCCGAAAAGCATCCAGGTGTTTTTATCACGTACATCGAGTAAGTGATGAATGGCTTGTCGTGTTTCCTCTAACGTCAATGAAGTCAAACTGCTAGCGAAATCTGAAGGGTACATAGGGTGAATTTCGTGTCTTGCGCATTTCATTTCTTCAACTACTTGGCGATGTATGTGTTCCAAGTATGGCAGTGTTTTCTTATTTAGCATCGTTTCAGCTGAAACCATGACGCCCGCATCAGATAACATGCGGCTGTTTTCAATCATGCGGTCAAAGAGTTTTGCTCGTTGTTCGTACGTTGGTTTTCGTTCCATAACTGCAAATCCAGTCTCCACAAATTCGTCTACCGTTCCCCAATTATGTGAGATATGTAAAACATCAAGATAAGGAGCAATCATCATATAACGCTCAGAATCCAGTGTCAGATTCGAATTGATTTGTGTGCGAACTCCACGCTCATGCGCATATTTTAATAGTGGAAGAACATAATTCGTGACCGACTTTTTCGATAGCATCGGTTCTCCGCCTGTAATGCTGAGAGTTTGTAGATGTGGGATTTCATCTAGCCTCATTCGCAGAAGCTCAAAAGGGAGTGCCTCGGGATCTTTGTTTTGAAGTGTATAGCCAACTGCACAATGTGCACAACGCATGTTGCATAACGTGGTGGTAGTGAACTC
>NZ_JBFUJC010000289.1:0-4055 GCF_056401595.1 Paenisporosarcina sp. P4_E4_2
GTATCTGTATGCGTTTGCAATGCAGTCAATTGGGCAATCAGCTGTAATTGACCAAAGACGCCAAGGAACAGTGAAATGACCAGCGCCATCCAAGCATAAAATGGAAACAGAAACCACACTGTTAATAGGCTTGCAAGGAAACAACCCGCTCCTATCATCAGATGTGCAGGAATCTTCATTAATTTGGCAAACAAATACCCACCAATCAAAAAGCCACCTGAATAAAATGCATTTATATACCCCCACCAGGCAGTGCTTTTCTCAATTACTTCGTCAACATAAACATACAGAATGGCGGAAATCCAGACCGCTCCTGCAAATGCTGTCAATGTATCTAGCAGCAGTATATTACGAATAGGCTTTGTGGAAAAGCAATACTTCCATCCTCCAGAAAGTTGTTGAAATACAGATTGTACATCCTTCTTGATATGGGGTATCGCTTTAATTCCGTATGTGAGCATCCATGCGAATATATATAACCCGATGGAAACAAGTAAAAGAGTTCCCCCACTATAAAGAGCGACAAAAAATGCGCCAATCGGCCAACTTACCAGATTGATTGTGTTATCGGAAATGGCTACTAAACTATTAGCCTTAGGCAATTCCTATTTCCCTACCAATTCAGGCAGCATGGCTTGTCGGATCGGCGTTGCCCACCCATCCAGGAAGGCGATGACACTGACCAAAATAAGAATCCATAGGATACTTTCTTCTTTGCATAAAAAAACGCCACTTAAGACAATGATTTTCCCGACCATCGAAAAAAGTAATATTTGACGTAAAGGAAACCGATGCAAAAGAAGTGGTGTCAGAAAACTCCCAACCAGCCGTGAAAAAGTAATGGTTAATGGAATAAGTGTCAGTGTTAATACAGAACCACTCGAGACATAAACCAGTTGTATCAGTCCCACAATATAAAGGACATCCCCACAATTGGACATCATCTGACTTACCCATAGAAAATAAAAAGAACGACGGTCGTTCACATGAATCTCTCCTTCACTCTATTCAGTTTATTAGATTGAAAGAAGGAGTCTTACACTCGTCGCACCCTTTCCCGATTCATACTATTTCCAATAATTTTACAGAAATAAAAATCTCTCTGCAAGAAATGTTTTGAACGCCGTTTCCAAAAGGAACAAAATTGCATCTATTAAAAGAGATAGAATGGAGGTGAATTCATTATGAATCGCAATATGCCAGGATCAAACTATGGACCAGGATCAAACTATGGGCCACGAGGTGTTCAAGGTGTTCAACAAGGCGCACAACCAGGTTATCAACCAGGTGTTCAACCAATTGTATGTCCGCCTTTATGCCGCTATACGGACTCTTACGTAAAACGTGAAGTTCCTTATATTCAACCATTAATTAATATCAACAGACAGCACATCGTTGACGTTCCTAGAACTTACTACCGGGAGATTAATCAGAACGTTGTTGTTTCTCCAAGCCAATCGCCTTACGGAGGAAACCCTAATGGTGGAATGAACCCATACGGTGGAAACCCTTATGGTGGAATGAACCCATACGGTGGACGCCGATGTGGTTGCGGTGGAAACCCATGTGGTTGTCGCCGATAATTCAAAAGTTTTATTCGTTCTGATGTAAAGTCCAATAGTGGGGTCGACAGTCAGACGAATTACTGTACAGAATACTCCTCTTTTTTTCCCCACACAAAAACCCCGATGGTCAGTTTATGCTGACCATCGGGGTTTTCCCTTTTAATCGACTAGTTGAATAAATTGTTTCGTACGTTCATGACTTGGATTTTCAAAGAAAGTAACTGGATCCGCAGACTCAATAATTCGGCCTTCATCCAGCATGATGACACGGTCTGCAACTTCACGTGCAAACTTCATTTCATGTGTCACCACAACCATCGTCATGCCTTCTTGTGCGAGTTGCTGCATAACACTCAGTACTTCTCCAACAAGCTCCGGATCAAGCGCAGATGTTGGTTCATCAAACAGAAGAACTTTCGGTTCCATTGCAAGTGAACGTGCTATTGCGACACGTTGCTTTTGTCCACCGGATAATTTGCTCGGATAGACATCTGCCTTGTCAGCCAAGCCTACTTTTTCAAGTAAGCCCTTTGCCAAGGTAACCGCGTTTTCTTTTTTCATCTTCTTCACGATCATTGGTGCTTCAATGATATTTTCAAGCACCGTCATATGCGGGAAGAGGTTGAAATGTTGGAATACCATGCCTACTTCTGCACGGATATTTGATAATTTATGTTTCTTGGGATCCACCACTTGTCCATCCACCTCGATGGTCCCTTTATTAATTCGTTCCAAAAAATTGAAGCAACGTAAAAGCGTACTTTTACCGGATCCACTGACCCCGACCAGGACGACCACTTCCGAAGGAGCGACTTCCAGATCAATGCCTTTCAACACTTCCAAATCGCCGAACGATTTATGGATATTTGTTCCGTTTAACATTTAATCCCCTCCTTCTTATTTGTCGACATTCAGTTTATTTTCATACAGTTTTAGTAAATAAGTGAAGATCATAACCAACCTAGGTAGTATACCCCAACCACTAAAAAGGTTTCCAGAGATTGATAGGACTGCGCCGCTTCTCGGTTAGCCATGGCGAACAGTTCTGGCACACTGACAATATAGACCAATGAAGAGTCTTTCAAGGTGATGATGAACTGATTTCCAAGAGGTGGAATGGAGCGTTTCAAAAAAGCTCACCCGCCGTAATTGGCAAGTGAGCTTTAATGCTAAGGTTATTTTAGAATTTTGATTTTGACTGTTTTACGTCCCCATTTTAATGCACTTGTCTGGTTAGGCATAAACAAATCAATCTTATTTCCTTTTATTGCACTTCCTGTATCACCTGCGACAGCGTATCCGTAGCCTTCTACGTATACTTTTGTTCCAAGTTTGATGACGTGTGGATCAACAGAAATTACTTTTAAGTTTGGATTCTTTTTCAAATTAATTCCCGTCGCTGTTATGCCAGAACATCCTCGACAATTTGCTGTGTAAGCAGTTGTCGATACCATAAATTCTTTTACCACATTGGCATTCGATCGAGATGGTGTAGATTTTTTAGCAGCAGTTTTAGTGCCGGTTAATTTAAGTTTTTGATTCGGCTTAATCATGTCGGACTTTAAACCATTTAAGGATTTGATGGTAGAAACTTTAACATTATAATGTTTGGAAATTTTATATAATGTGTCACCTTTTTTAACCGTGTGCGAAGAAGCAGCTGCTTCTGAATCATTGGCAAATGCGAAGAGGAACATTAATACAAAACTTAACACGAAACTAAATTTTTTCAAGTTGTTTCTCCTTTATTTCTCGTTTGTAGAAATAAAAATAACATTTAAACATTACAGATTCATGACAAAACATAGGATGTTTCTTTACAATTTGAGGGTGTTTATATTACTAATGCGAAACAAAAGAATTTTCAAAATAAAAAATAAGTAGGTATATTTGTCTATTCTCATCGAAAAATGACGTAAAAAAAAACTCCCGTCATAAGTCTTCAGGAGTGATAAAATCTTCTTTTTTACTTCCCAATATTCCTTCATGAATTAATTCCACATTGACCGCCATCGCAGTCTCGGCACCACTTGCAGCGGCTATGATCAGTTGTGCAGGATAGACATTTGAAGCTTCTCCTGCCACAAATAAACCATGCACTTTAGTTTTTCCTACCTCGTCCGAATAATGGCCTCCTGTATTGTTTAATTTAACACCTAGACGAGTTCCTAATTCACATGCTTGTACAAGCTCCGGTGTCACAAATCCACCCATTCGTGCTATGACTCGTCCATTTTCAAGCTCGATTTTTTGGAGCTTTCCTTCTATTCCAATAAGAAGTCGTATAGGACTTGTTTCTACTTGGAGCTCAGTCTTTTTAATTTCATTCAATTGACTCTTCGTCATCTCTTGACCATTCGTAAATATCACAAGATCTTGAGACCAATTGCGTAATATTTCAGCTGTGTGAAGGGTGTAGTCAATTATGCCAAATAATGCGAGTGGTTGATCTCGCAATTCCCAACCATCACAATATGGGCAGTTAAAGAT
>NZ_JBFUJC010000290.1:0-4045 GCF_056401595.1 Paenisporosarcina sp. P4_E4_2
CGGCTACAATTTCACCATTTTTTATGACAGGTTTCTCTGCAATACGACCAATTCCTAGAATTGCAACTTCAGGATGATTGATAACTGGCGTAAACCATTGTCCACCAGCAGAGCCAATATTCGTGATTGAACAAGAAGCACCTTTCATTTCAGAAGGTAATAATTTTCCATCGCGAGCTTTACCTGCAAGTGTGTTGATTTCATCTGAAATCGCAAATACTGATTTACGGTCTGCATGTTTGATGACTGGTACTAACAAGCCTTTTTCAGTATCCGCTGCAATTCCGATATTGAAGTAATGTTTTTGAATGATTTCGCCAGCTTCGTCATCAAGTGAACGATTGAAGTCTGGGAATTCACGCAATGTGCTTACCAACGCTTTAACTACGTATGGTAAATACGTTAATTTCACATTCTTCTCAGCCGCTAAATCTTTGAATTTCTTACGATGTGCAACAAGTTCAGTTACATCTACTTCATCCATTAATGTAACGTGTGGAGCAGTATGTTTCGAGTGAACCATTGCTTTAGCAATTGCTTTACGGATTCCTGACATCTTCTCACGAGTTTCAGGGAATTCGCCTTCTAAAGCTGGAGCTGCAGGTTTCGCTACTTTTTCAGTGCTTGTTGTTTCTTCATTTGCAACAACTTCATCTTGTGGAGTTGCTTCAGAAGTTTGCCCACCGTTCATATATGCTTCAATATCTTCTTTCATCACACGGCCGTTTTTACCTGAACCGTTGACTTGAGAAATTTCAACATCGTTATCTCGTGCAAATTTACGTACTGATGGCATCGCAATTACACGACCATTTGGATCTTTTTCAGCCTTAGGAGCTGCTTCTGTTTTAGGTGCAGCTTTCGTTGGTTCTGCAGATGCTTTTTCAGAAGCTTGACCTTTCGCTACAGCTTGTCCAGCTTCAGCAGTTGCTTGAACCTGAGATTCTGTTTTCTCTTCTGCTTTCGATTCGTCTTCGTGATCACCTTTAAACTGAAGATCTTCATAGCCAGGTGCGTCGATGCGAATCAAGACTTGGCCTACAGTCGCTACTGTACTCTCTTCAATCAGCACTTCCTCCACTTTTCCTGCTACAGGAGAAGGGATTTCAACGACTGCTTTATCGTTTTGAACTTCACATAAAATATCATCTTCGCCAATGGTGTCGCCTGCTTTGACAAACCATTTCACTATTTCGCCTTCGTGTATACCTTCACCGATATCCGGTAATCGAAATTCAAATGCCACAAAATTCACCCTTTCAGTTGTGAGTGTCTATCATCTTCAATTCCAAAAGACGGTCAAGAAATTCTATGTGCTAACTTATACCGACTTTTTGAACTTCTTATTAGAATGTAAGTACTTTTTTTGCTGTTAGTACAATATCCTTCGAGTTTGGTAACCAAACTGATTCCGCTTGAGCGAATGGGAAGATTGTATCAGGTGCAAATACTCGTAATACTGGCGCTTCTAGACTTAAGATTGCACGTTCGTTAATTTCAGCTACAACGTTAGCAGCAATACCTGCTTGTTTTTGTGCTTCTTGAACGACAACCGCTCGACCTGTTTTTTCAACAGATGCAATGATCGTTTCAATATCCAAAGGTTGCACAGTACGTAAATCGATGACTTCTACTGAGTAGTTTTCTTTTTCAAGTTCTTCTGCAGCTTTCAAGCTATCGTGTACCATTGCACCATAAGCAATAATTGTTAAGTCTGTACCTTCACGTTTTACTTCCGCTTTACCCAAAGGAATTGTGTATTCTTCTTCAGGTACTTCTTCACGGAATGAACGGTATAATTTCATGTGCTCCAAGAAAATAACTGGGTCATTATCACGGATTGCAGAAATTAATAATCCTTTTGCATCGTAAGGAGAAGATGGAATAACTACTTTCAAACCAGGTTGAGAAGCAACTAGACCCTCTAAGCTGTCAGCATGCATTTCAGGAGTATGAACGCCTCCACCAAATGGAGAACGGATTGTTACCGGCGCATTGTATTTGCCTCCACTGCGGAAACGCATACGAGCCAATTGACCACTGATTGAATCCATTACTTCATAAACGAAACCGAAGAATTGGATTTCCGGTACTGGACGGAAGCCTTCAAGAGAAAGACCAACCGCTAAGCCACCGATTCCTGATTCAGCAAGAGGTGTATCAAATACACGGTCTTCACCGAATTCTTTTTGTAAACCTTCAGTTGCACGGAATACACCGCCGTTATTTCCAACGTCTTCACCGAAGACGAGGACGTTTTCATCATTCTTTAGCTCTGTACGGAGTGCATCCGTAATTGCTTGAATCATCGTCATTTGTGCCATCGGTTACTTCGACTCCTTCTCTTTGTAAAGTTCATATTGTTCTTTTAAGTGATATGGCATTTCTACGTTTGGATCATACATAATTTCCATTAGATCCGTCACTTTTTGTTTCGGAGCAGCATCAGCTGTTTTAATGGCATCTTTGATTTCTTCTTTAGCTTGTTCGATCACTTCATTTTCTTTTTCTTCATTCCAAAGATCTTTTGCTTCTAAATAAGCACGGAATCGAACTAATGGATCTTTCTTTTCCCACTCTGAATCCGTATCAGATGTACGGTAACGTGTCGGGTCATCCCCAGCCATCGTATGTGGTCCATAACGGTAACATAATGTTTCAATTAATGTTGGGCCTTCACCATTAACTGCACGTTCACGAGCGTCGCGTGTTGCAACATAAACTGCCAATGGATCCATTCCATCAACTAGGATACTTGGAATACCTGCTGCAATCCCTTTTTGAGCGATTGTTTTAGCAGCAGTTTGCAATTCACGTGGAGTTGAGATTGCATATTGGTTATTTTGAACAATGAATATAGCTGGAGAGCGGAAAGCACCTGCAAAGTTAATACCTTCGTAGAAGTCACCTTGCGAAGAACCACCGTCACCTGTATAAGTCACAGCAACTGATTTTTTCCCGCGTTTTTGCATACCAAGAGCAACACCTGCAGCTTGGATGATTTGAGCACCAATAATGATTTGTGGTGGGAATACTTTCACGTTTTCAGGAATCTGATTCCCCATGAAGTGTCCTCTTGAGAATAGGAATGCTTGTGAAAGTGGCAATCCGTGCCAGATCATTTGAGGTACATCGCGGTACCCTGGTAGGATGAAATCTTCTTTTTCAAGAGCATAATGAGAAGCTAATTGAGAAGCTTCTTGCCCAGCTGTTGGTGCATAGAAACCTAAACGCCCTTGTCTGTTTAAAGAAATAGAACGTTGGTCAAGAATACGTGTATACACCATGCGGCGCATTAACTCGACTAATTCATCATTTGATAAATTTGGATCTGCGTCTTTGTTAACAATTTCGCCTTCTTCATTCAAAATCTGAAACATTTCAAATTTTTCTTCGATCGCTTGAAGTGTTTCTACTGGTCCTAATTGCTTGGCATTTTTTGCAGCCATGTTAACACCTCTCCTTAAGTAACTGTATTAAAGCAAGTATAAAAATTGAGTGATACAATGTTCATTCTTTCCTAGTATACTCAACTTTATTTTCGTGGTCAATCATTGGAAACTCTAGTGAAATATGAACTTACCAATGACGGACTATTCACATTCCTTAAATCTGTACTAGTACAAATGAAACTCTGTATTATAAAACTAAATCGACTGTAAACGTTCTACAACGCACAAAAAAACGACCTCAGCTCGAGGTCGTTTTTTAACTGTATACTAATGAAAAAGCGTATGTAAGAAAATGTTGATTTCCATTGCGGCGGACGCGTTTCGCGGGCACGGCTTCAGTCTCCTCGTCACTAGAAAAACCGGTGCTCCTRCATCGCTTCGCTAGCTTCGTCGCAAACGAATAGTGCAAACTTACATTTGCACTATTCGTTTCCTGCGGGKYCTTCAGCTCGTGCTGTTCCCGCTGAAGTCGCCGCCTCCACTCCAATCAACGGATTTCGCTTCTGTTTGCATATCTCTTCATATTATTTCATTAGTAAGATGATGGTCGGCTATTTCTGAAGACTCCTGCGGAAAAACGAAATAAGTTAGAC
>NZ_JBFUJC010000291.1:0-4009 GCF_056401595.1 Paenisporosarcina sp. P4_E4_2
TTTAGACCATGGTTCAAGTTTTGAAAAATGTAAAGAAGCAATTGATGCTGGATTCACATCAGTCATGATTGATGCATCACATCATCCATTGGAAGAAAACATTTCAACCACGTCTCAAGTAGTGGAATATGCACACGCTCATGGCGTGTCTGTTGAAGCTGAGCTTGGAACTGTGGGTGGACAAGAAGATGACATTATCGCAGAAGGCGTCATTTATGCAGATCCAAAAGAATGTGCTGAACTGGTTTCACGCACTGATATCGATTGCTTGGCACCTGCACTGGGTTCTGTTCATGGTCCTTACAAAGGAGAACCGAATTTAGGTTTTGCTGAAATGGAAGAAATCTCGAAATTATCAGATCTTCCACTTGTATTGCACGGTGGAACCGGAATTCCTGTAAAAGATATTCAACGTTCGATTTCACTGGGAACAGCGAAAATCAATGTTAATACTGAAAATCAAATTGCAGCTACAAAAGCAATTCGTGATTTCTTGAATAGCGATGCGGATGTTTACGATCCACGTAAATACTTAATTCCTGCTCGTGACGCAATCAAAAACACTGTACAAGGAAAAATGCGCGATTTCGGAAGTTCTGGAAAAGCATAAATAAAATAGCATAAATAAAACAAGAGAATGTAAGGAGAAGTGTCGGAATACGGCCTTCTCCTCTTTTTCCATCAAATGGAGGCAACTAAAAATGAAATTTTTTATCGATACAGCAAACTTTGAAGAAATTAAAGAAGCACACGCTTGGGGTATTTTGTCAGGCGTAACTACAAATCCATCACTTGTGGCAAAAGAAAATATTTCTTTCCACGATCGTTTACGTGAAATCACTTCACTAGTAGAAGGTTCAGTCAGTGCAGAAGTAATTGCTTTGGATGCTGAAGGAATGATTAAAGAAGGTCGTGAACTAGCGGCAATTGCACCAAATATCACAGTGAAATTACCAATGACACCAGACGGTCTGGCAGCATGTTCAGTATTTTCAAAAGAAGGCATTAAAACAAATATCACGTTGATTTTCAGCGCAAACCAAGCTTTGCTTGCAGCACGTGCTGGAGCAACTTATGTATCACCATTCCTTGGGCGTTTGGACGATATCGGTCACAACGGCATGGATTTAGTCGGTACGATTGCACAAATTTTTGAATTGCACAATATTGATACAGAAATCATTGCTGCATCAATTCGTCATCCACAACACGTGACAGACGCAGCGCTTCACGGAGCACACATTGGAACAATGCCGATAAACGTAATGAAACAAATGTTCAAACATCCATTAACGGATAAAGGAATTGAAGCATTTTTAGCGGATTGGAATAACCGTTTAAGTGCAGAATAAGTTAACTCTTGAATTGATTGTAGGTGAATTACATGGAAGTGTATAAAATTAATGGGCAAAAACGTTTACAAGGAACAATTAAAGTGAGCGGTGCCAAAAACAGCGCAGTTGCTTTAATCCCGGCATCCATTTTAGCCAATTCTCCTGTCACGATTGAAGGATTACCGGAAATCTCGGATGCTTGGACACTGAAAGAGTTGCTAGAGGAAATCGGTGGGGATGTATCTTTCGACGACGGCACTATGAACATTGATCCTACTAAAATGCAAGGCATGCCTTTGCCAAACGGCAACGTTAAAAAACTTCGAGCATCCTATTATTTGATGGGTGCCATGCTAGGTCGCTTTAAAAAAGCGGTCATTGGCTTGCCAGGAGGCTGTTTCTTAGGACCTCGTCCGATCGATCAACACATCAAAGGCTTTGAGGCGCTTGGTGCCAAAGTGACGAACGAACATGGTGCCATTTATTTGCGTGCGGATGAATTGCGTGGAGCTAAAATTTATTTAGACGTTGTCAGTGTTGGTGCCACCATCAACATCATGCTGGCTGCCGTAATGGCTAAAGGGCAAACGACCATTGAAAATGCCGCGAAAGAACCTGAAATCATTGATGTAGCGACTTTGTTAACAAACATGGGAGCGAAAATCAAGGGTGCAGGAACGAACGTCATTCGAATCGATGGAGTTGATGAACTACATGGGACGAACCACACGATTATCCCCGATCGAATTGAAGCAGGAACATTCATGATAATGGCTGCAGTGGCTGGTGACGGTGTTACAATTGACAATGTCATCCCATTCCATGTTGAAGCGCTGACTGCAAAACTGCGCGAAATGGGCGTTAAGATCGAAGAAGGCGAAGAAAGTATCTTCATTCCGAAATCAGAGAACTTGCAGGCAGTGGATGTGAAAACACTGGTGTATCCTGGTTTCCCAACGGATTTACAGCAACCGTTCTCTCTTTTAATGACCCAGGCCAAAGGTTCATCGGTCATTACAGACACCATTTATTCAGCCCGTTTCAAACATATCGATGAGTTGAAACGTATGAATGCCAGTGCACGTGTAGAAGGGCGTACAGCGATTATTTCAGGTCCGACGAAATTGGAATCCGCTTCAGTTCGTGCATCAGATTTGCGTGCAGGAGCAGCCTTGGTATTGGCTGGATTGATTGCCGAAGGAGAAACTGAAATTCGCGATATTTATCATATCGAACGAGGCTACAGCTCGTTAATTGATAAATTGCATGGGCTCGGTGCAGATATTCGCCGCGAAACTATCGAAGATGAACACGAACATTCGAGCACAGAAGACAACGAAAAATAAAAATCTGACCACTTGTCACGTATGGTACAATGACAGGTGGAAGAATGACGCAAATAAATGACCGGATAACGGGAGGAACACACAAAATGGAACGCAGTTTATCAATGGAGTTAGTGCGTGTAACAGAAGCAGCAGCAATCGCTTCGGCACGTTGGATGGGCCGAGGTTTGAAAAATGAAGCGGATGACGCAGCGACTACAGCTATGCGAAACGTTTTTAACTCTATCCCGATGCAAGGGGTCGTCGTAATAGGCGAAGGTGAAATGGACGAAGCACCGATGCTATATATCGGTGAAGAACTAGGTCTTGGCATTGGCGGTCCGGAAGTGGATATCGCAGTTGACCCTCTCGAGGGAACAAATATCGTGGCTTCAGGCGGATGGAATGCGCTTGCAGTTCTTGCAATCGCAGACAGAGGCAACCTGCTGAATGCACCGGATATGTATATGGACAAATTGGCAGTAGGACCTGAAGCAAGAGGCCAAGTGGACATCAACGCTTCTGTAACAGRTAACTTACGTGCGGTTGCCCGTGCTAAAAACAAAGACATCGAAGACGTTGTGGCAACAATTTTAAACCGCCCACGTCACCAAAAAATTATTGATGAGATTCGTGCATCAGGTGCTCGAATTAAATTGATCAATGATGGCGACGTTGCAGGTGCAATCAACACAGCATTCGATGAAACAGGCGTAGATATTTTATTTGGACTGGGTGGCGCGCCAGAGGGCGTTATTGCTGCAGTTGGCTTGAAATGTCTAGGTGGCGAAATACAAGGTAAATTAGTTCCTACCAACGAACAAGAATTACAACGTTGTATTCGTATGGGACTTGATGTAAACCGTGTATTCCGTATGGAAGACCTTGTAAAAGGTGACGACGCAATCTTTGCGGCAACGGGTGTAACGGATGGAGAACTTCTGCGTGGTGTACAATTCAAGGGATCATATGCAGAGTCTCATTCATTAGTTATGCGTGCGAAATCAGGCACAGTCCGTTTCGTAGAAGGGCGTCACAGCTTGAAGAAAAAACCTCATCTTATGATGGAAGACTAACTTCAAAAATATGTGCCTGGCCATAACTTGGCCGGGCATCTTCTACTAAAATCAATTCATTGCAGAACCAATCCTACCTTCAACTTGAATCGACACAACAAAATATGTAAAAGAGTGGTGCCATTTTATGACAACCTTAAAGATTGCTGAACTAGAAAGTATGACGTTAAAAGAACTGTATGCACTTGCACGCCAGTTCAAAATCTCGTACTACAGCAAACTAACGAAAAAAGAACTTATTTTTGCGATATTAAAAACACGCGCAGAACAAGAA
>NZ_JBFUJC010000292.1:0-3993 GCF_056401595.1 Paenisporosarcina sp. P4_E4_2
CAATGAACGCATGACGATGCAAGGGACAAACGGTGTCATTTTCGCATTGCTTGCCTTGGACTCGAAAAAATATGAAGTTCCTGCGAATGCGGTATGGACGAAAGCCAAGCTGGTGGACTGGCTGCTTGCGAAACAGAACGGCGATGGTGGCTTCCCGCTGGCGGATGGAGCTGCAAGTGATATCGATATGACTGCCATGGCGCTACAGGCCCTAGCGAAATACCAACAAAACAAAGAAGCGAAGGCTGCAACAGATAAAGGATTGGATTGGCTGTCCAAGCAACAACTGGCTGAAGGTGGATTCCAGTCGGCGGGATCAGTCAACAGCGAAAGCGTTTCACAAGTGATCATTGCGCTGTCGAGTCTTGGAATTGACTTGGAAGACAATCGATTCAAGAAAGAGAAGGGCGATTTGCTTTCAGCACTTCAATCCTTTGTCAATAAGGACGGGGGGATTTCCCATACGATAGGCTCGGGAAGCAACTACATGGCCACCCAGCAAGGGATGATGGCTTTGGTCGCCTATGACCGTCTCAAAACTGGCAAAACCGGCCTGTATGATATGGGAGACGTAAAGGCATCGACCCCGAATCTTTCATTCCCGGATGTCAAGAAAGGATCTTTTGGGGAAAAAGAAATACAGGAGCTTGCTGAAAAAGGTGTAATTRCTGGCTTCTTGGATGGGACGTTCAAGCCAAACCTAGAATTGAACCGAGGGGAAGCGGCGATTTTATTTGCCAGAGCACTGGATTTGAAAGCTCCGGAGTCGCCGGCAGGATTCAAGGATGTAGCCAAATCCAGCGTATTCTATGAGGCCGCACATGCTACGAAAGCGGCAGGCATTTTCAGAGGTCAGGGGATCGGGGAAACTTTCGGTGCTGGTGAAAAACTGAATCGTGAACAAATGGCTTCAGTGCTTGTCCGAGCTTTTGGATTGAAAGCCACAAATGAAAAAGTGAAATTGGCTGATCTGGACAGTGTGTCGGATGCACACCGGAAAGATGCAGAAATTTTATATCAAAATGGTATCACGCTTGGGAATGGGAACGGAAATTTCGATCCTAAAGGGTCTGTCTCCCGCGCGCATTTTGCCGTGTTCCTTTCCCGTTCACTGAACAACAAGAAATAAACAGTGTCGCGTTCATTTTATCAAGTGTTCACATTAAATATCGTATTTCAAGGACGGTCCAGCATTCCTCCAATAAGGTGCTGGAATGTCTGCAATATGGAGGACATTCAATTCAAAGAATGTTAGTAAAGGGGGACTATCGTTGAGGAACCATGTGAAGATCTTCGCAAATTTGGCCGCCGCTTTTGTATTGGTTCTTTTGCTGGGCGCATGCGGATCGTCACTGCAGAAACCGACAGGGCTGGAAAAACCGCAGAGCAGCCAGGAAACGGATGCAAGCGAGGAGCTGACGGAACAGGAACCCGTAGAAGAGAACGAGGGAATCTCTGAAGAATCAATAACGGATTCCCGCAAGGAAGAGCAAGAAAAAGCAGGAGAAACCAAGGTACGGGTGGAAAATGAGCAGGTTACAACGGTTGCGTCGGCAAAGAAAGAAGTGCAGCAGCCTACTCATGCAAAGGAGCAGGCTGAAAACAAGCCAGGAAAAGCCGAAAATCATACGTCAGGGCCTTTAGGGGAAGGTGGCAAGCAACCTTCAAACGCCACTTCCGGCAATCTCCCAAAAACGGCAGCACCCGTACAGGTCCCTTCCAAGCCACCGGCACCCCCTGTGGAAAGCCCGGCTGAAAAAGAAAAGGAACCTGAAGAGCAAGCATCCACAATCGTCTTCTCAATCGTCATCTCGTCAAGTGAGGTCCCTCTGACTCCTGTAAAGATGGAATTCAAGGAAGGGGATACCGTACTGGACGCATTGATCCAAATCACGAAAAAACATAAAATCCAAATGGATTACCGTGGCGGGAAAGGCGCCAGTGCATACGTGGAAGGTATCGCCAATGTCTATGAATTTGATCGTGGACAGGGGAGCGGCTGGATGTACCGTGTAAATGGGGTATTTCCTGATCGTGGGGCAGGCACGGTCCCGTTAATGGTGGATGATCGTGTCGAATGGCTCTATACGACCAGTCTTGGGGAGGACCTGAAAGCCGACCTGAAACCTTTTCGCCGTTAATTTAGCCAAGCGAAAACCGGCCAGTGCAATGCGGCCGGTTTTCTGCATGAGAAACGTTAAATGAAAGAAGGTGTACAAATATGGAAAGTGGCTTTCGCAGCTGCCACCCATTCGTGGTTTTCTTCTATTATTTATGTGTCGGCTTTCTCGCCATGTATTTCAATCATCCAGCATTTCTGCTTGTGGCGTGCTTGTTGCTGTTTGGGGCCAATCTTGCCCATGGCGGCGGCAAAGCGCTCAGGAAATGGATTCCATCACTCGTCTGGATGAGCGTTGCCATTATTGTCTTGAATCCATTGTTGAATTCAAGGGGTACGCACATTTTCTTCTACTTTCGAGGGAAGCAGGTTACCCTGGAAGCCACGATGTACGGTGTCGTAATGGCGCAGTCGATTGTCATGATCCTGCTGATGTTCATTTCATTCAACATCATTTTGAACGGCAATAAATTTCTGTTCGTTTTTTCTTCATTCTTGCCAAGAACCGCCTTTTTGACCATGCTGGCCATCCGCTTCGTCCCCCTTTTGAAAAGAAGGCTGGATGAAATAAGCGACGTGCAGCGCATCAAAGGGACGACAGCCTCGACAGGAACCATATGGGAGCGAGCGGGAAATGGGATGACCATGCTGCAGATTTTGTTGACATGGTCCTTGCAAGAATCATTGGACACGGCGGATTCAATGAAGGCGAGGGGATACGGGACGGGCAAGCGGAATCCTTATATTCCCTACAGAATGAACAAACGGGATAAGGGGTGGCTCGTGACAATGACTGCTCTTTTTGCGCTATGTGTAACAGGCGGGATGCTTGGGTACGGCAAAATCATTATCTATCCAGCTCTGGGGACATTGCACCTTTATTTCCTGGATTGGGTCCTGCTTATTTGTATGATGTTATTGGTATCATTTCCATTGCTCGTTGAAGGGAGAGAACAATTGAAGTGGAAATTTTCCGTATAGAAGAAATGACATTCGGCTTTCCCGACATGGAATGGAAAGCACTGAAGGATATCCATTTAAGTGTGAGGGAAGGGGAATTTGTAGTGCTATGCGGCCCGAGCGGCTGCGGCAAGACGACATTGCTGCGTCTTTTGAAAAAAGAGCTTGCCCCTGCAGGCAGGAGGAAAGGGGAAATCTATTACGAAGGAAAGCGTTTGGAGGACTGGGAAGAGAGGTTATTGATTGAACAAATTGGCCTTGTTTTTCAAGATCCCGACAATCAAATCGTCATGGATGAAGTGATGCAGGAAATTGTGTTCGGCTTGGAAAATCTGGGCTACTCGAATTTCGAAATGCGCAAAAGGGTTGCAGAGATGGTCCATTTTTTTGGAGTGGAAGGATTGCTGAGATTGAAGCCATCGGAACTATCCGGTGGCCAGAAGCAGATGCTGAATTTGCTTTCCGTTCTGTTATTGAAGCCCAAGGTGCTGCTGCTGGATGAACCGACTTCCCAGCTTGATCCAATTGCGGCCAAAGAGTTGATTCTCATTCTGGAAAGGCTGAACAAGGAAATGGGCATGACGGTCATTCTTGTCGAACATCGGTTGGAAGAACTGTTCGGGGTTGCGGATCGGGTACTCATGATGGAGGATGGGAAAATCGTTTATGATGGAAACAGCAAAGCGGTCATCACCGAACTGTACGCGCGGGGAGACGAACGATTCATCCCTTATGTCCCTTCAATATCTAGGCTTTATATGGAAAAAGAAGTTTGGCCAAGACTGGATGGCATACCATTGAACGTGAAGGAAAGCAAAGAGTGGATCCGAACACTGCCGGTATATCCTGCACTTGAAGTTGCGGATGCCGATGCCACTGAGGGAACTGGGAGGCAGCGGGTACTGGAAATGAAG
>NZ_JBFUJC010000293.1:0-3954 GCF_056401595.1 Paenisporosarcina sp. P4_E4_2
CCGTAATTGTATGCGGGCAACCAAGACCCCAATGTTTGGATTGTTTTCGGCAACACTTCCATTGGCATCCACATACCACCTGTGATTGCCAGAAGCATATAAACCATGTTACTGACCCCACTAGCTGTTTCTACCTTCTTCATCGTCCCAACCAGGACACCAATACCAAGGAAAGGAATAGAACCTACTAAAATCCACAATCCACTCATTATCCAGTCCATCGCAGGCAAAGATACCCCATTAATCAAAACCCCTGCAACGAAAAGCACAACAATTGACAACACATGAATCATCGTTTGCCCCAGCATTTTTGACAGGAAATAGACCATTCCAGAGAGCGGTGTCACTTTCATGAATGTTGTCCAGCCCTGTGATTGTTCCTGTACCATCCGTATGCCCAACGTCATGATTGCACTTCCCATTACACTGAACGTCGTAATGGACATCAGGAAGTGTGCATTCCATAGTTCTCTGTCAGGAACATCCGTATTCATGATTTTTGTAAAAATCACATAAAACACAATTGGCATAAAAAGTGACCAGAAAAGATAATATGGGTTACGGAAAATCCGTAAACCTTCAATTTTGCATTGATTTAGGAACATATTCATTTAGATGACCTCCTGTGGTTCAATTGTCAATTGTTCAAATGCTTCCTCAAGACGTCCTTTTTCAACCGCAATATCACTTACTTCAAATTTAGATTCAAAAATTTTATGTAAGACCGCATCCGTGTTACTGGTGAACACATGAATCCGTCCATTTTTTTCAAGGACTTTTGACACATATGGCTCTTGAAGGAAAAGCATTTCAGATTCCACTTTTGAGGCAATGAATGAAATAGACTGAGTCAAAAGATTGCCTTTAATTTTTTCAGGGCTTCCGTCCGCAACTATTTTTCCTTTATGGAATAAAATGATTCGGTCAGCTATATCATCAGCTTCTTGCAAGTAATGCGTGGAAAATAGAATCGTCTTTCCTTGGTCGGCCAGTGTTCTCACGGTATCCCAAAAAACTTTACGTGCTGCTATATCCATTCCGACCGTCGGCTCATCAAAAAACAAAAGATCCGGATTACCCGCAAGTGCTAAAGCAAAACCGACTCTACGTTTTTGGCCACCCGATAGCTTTTCAGTTCGTTTGTTCAATTCTTCTTCGTTCAATCCCGTTAAGCCGATTAGCTGATCGAGCGACAGCGGTTCTGGATAGTAACTTCTAAACAGACGGATGATTTCCTTCACCTTTAGTCCATCCATCAAACTGACTTCTTGTAGCATCACGCCTATTCTTTCCCGAACCTTCACTTCATTCGCATTTGATTGGAACAGCTTGGATTCGCCACTTGTCGGATGCAATAGGCCAAGCATCATGAGGATGGTCGTGCTCTTGCCAGCCCCATTAGGACCTAGAATCGCAACGACTTCTCCTTTCTCAACCGAAAACGAAACATCGTCCACCGCTTTATTGTCTTTAAATGTTTTTGTAAGTCCTATAATTTCAACAACTTTTCCCAATCCTTCAGCCCCCATTAGCATAATGCTTTTTCACTTTGAAATTTACGTTCATATCCAGTCTATTACGTCTTGAAATACACGCATTTGGCTCTACCTTTTGTTACATCCCTTCCATCTCGATGGCAAAATGAATCCCACTAGTTGAATGTCCATTATCAATGACTTGTTATAAATTCCTACATGCATGTAAACAATTGCAATAGTGTACATTTTTGTTTTCGTTAAGAGTTACAGAAATCCCTCTTTTTTACAATAACTAATATAAAGTTTCGCTAAGTTATCGCACACCACGCCTTCTCTATTCTTAATTAATGTGTAGTCCATCGTGACTCTGGTTGGACGAGTTGGTCCTTTACACAAAAAAATGGTCAATCCACATTGGACTGACCATGATCAATTACTTCTTATAGATTTCTTTATAAGCAATGACTTGCAACGCCAACATTTCTTCTTCCGTTAAGTCCTCATTGAGGGCCTGCAATACTTCTTCTTTAGATGCAGAGCCATTTTTCACTTTTGCTTGTAAATCTTGAAGCTTAGTGACGCCAACCTTTTTGACCAGGACGCGTGTGGCTTCTCCTTTAGTAGTAAAAGGCAATGTACTTTCATCTGCCGACTCGGCTTCCTTCATCATTTCCATCAGTTCAGGGTCATTTTCTATATAGGATTTCACTTCATTTATTTGCCCACTAGCCTCGAGTTCCGTTGAAACGGAATCAACCACTTTTTCCGAAGCGACATTGGTTCCGAAATAATAAAGTCCATAGCCTGCTAGTCCTAAAATCAGGATTACAACTAACAATTTCTTCATCTTCTCACTCCTTTTTTACGGTGCATTATATAACAGACGTCTGGGAACACAAAAAGTAACGGCTTTCATCTGTTCAATTTTTACCAATTATTTTTTTATTTTTTGTATCATTTGATTATTTATGGCATATACATATTGAATGTGGTCAAAATTGAAACCATGTTTTCATTGGAATGCATGCAATGAAATGATCATACGCAAAAATTAAAAAGAGAAGGTGAGTACATGATTAATCATTATGAATTGCAACAAATGATGGAAGCGAAAAGAATGGAGATAGATCGTCAAATTGAAATGCAGTCTTATTTCCTACAGGGAGAGCAGACAAAAGCAAGTTTGAGTATGTTGGAACTGTTCAAGAAAATGTTCAGCAATCGAAGAAATAGCAGCAAGGACAAATATTGTGAAAATTGCTAGAAGCTTAGATAAGCATGCGGAAATTGCGTTACTTCTTTCATTATCTTGATAAAAACTTTGACATACAAGTTAATTTGTTATAAGTTACCCTATGGACGAACAATTACAATTAACTTAGCTTTAATATTCGTGTTTAGGAGTGCTTATTATGGAAAATGTGTTTGATTATGAAGATATTCAATTGATTCCGGCAAAATGTATAGTTAATAGCCGTTCAGAATGTGATACAACAGTCGCTTTGGGCGAACATACCTTCAAGTTGCCTGTGGTGCCAGCAAATATGCAGACGATTATTGACGAAAAGATTGCGATTTACTTAGCTGAAAATGGTTACTTCTATGTAATGCATCGTTTTCAACCTGAGAAGCGAGTAGACTTTATCAAAAATATGCATTCCCGTGAATTAATCGCATCAATTAGTGTTGGAGTTAAAGAAGAAGAATATCATTTCATCCAACAATTGGCTGATGAGCAACTTATACCGGAATACATCACGATTGATATTGCTCACGGGCATTCTAACGCTGTGATTGAGATGATTCAGCATATCAAGAAGCACTTGCCTAAAAGTTTTGTTATTGCTGGAAATGTCGGAACCCCGGAAGCAGTTAGAGAATTAGAGAATGCAGGTGCGGATGCGACTAAAGTGGGCATTGGACCAGGGAAAGTCTGTATCACGAAGATTAAGACCGGATTTGGAACGGGTGGTTGGCAATTGGCTGCACTTCGTTGGTGTGCCAAAGCTGCAAGCAAGCCGATTATTGCTGATGGTGGTATTCGTACACATGGCGATATTGCGAAATCAGTCCGATTTGGTGCTTCCATGGTTATGATTGGTTCATTATTTGCCGGTCATGATGAATCTCCAGGAGAAACAGTTGAAAAAAATGGCAAGCTATTTAAAGAATATTTTGGTTCCGCTTCGGAATTCCAAAAAGGCGAAAAGAAGAATGTTGAAGGCAAGAAAATGTTTGTTGAGCATAAAGGTGCTTTGGACGATACGTTGAAAGAAATGGAACAAGATCTTCAATCCGCTATATCCTATTCGGGAGGAAACAAGTTAGAAGCCATCCGCAACGTGGATTATGTAATCGTCAAGAATTCTATTTTTAACGGTGACAAAGTGTATTAAGATTACGCTGAATTTCTTATGAATTTCCAGTAAAATGATTGGCATATTCATATAAAACGGGCGGCTGAAGATTGTACTTC
>NZ_JBFUJC010000294.1:0-3938 GCF_056401595.1 Paenisporosarcina sp. P4_E4_2
GGTCTAGGGGGAATCATTGCTTGGGGGATTAGGGGACTCAAGAAGAACACCGATGCGGTTCTGTGTTTATGTGCAGGGTTGATTCTCGGGTTACTGAGTTTTGAAGTTGCTCCAGAAGCAATAGAGCTCGGCAATTGGTTTACTTTTAATGGAGGGTTTTTAGCAGGGGTGCTTTTGTTCAACTTTTTGCACGGGTTCTTCAGGTTTCATGTAGTGAGTGAAAAGGGTGGGAAAAAGCGAGTCGCATTTTACACAGGCATGTTGCTGCTGATCGGTATTTCCATACATAACATTCCTATAGGAATAAGTTTAGGTGCTGCTCAGGACACCAGTTTATCTCGTTCCATTCTACAAATAATCCTCCTGCATAATATTCCGGAGGGGATGATCGTCTTCACTCCATTACTTGTAGCGGGAGTGAGGAAAAGGACATTGTTGATATTTACAATGCTTGTTTCATTGCCAGTTGCGGGTGGTGCGTATGTAGGAAGTAAATTAGGGATGGATTATCCTCTTCTCTGGTCAACTTTTATCAGTCTGTCCATTGGGATGATTTATATGGTAACGGTAAAAGAGATATTAATTGAATCCATTCACGAGGCAACATCCAAACAAATTTTTATACTGACACTTCTTGGGTTTGGTTTGATTGGTGCTTACTTTGCATTAGTTTAATTAATTCACACCGACTAGTAAGTACTAATAGTGAACCTATCAAATCCCCGCTGACAGAAAAATTCAGCGGGGATGTTTGTGATGGAGAAAGCATTAACCGAGTTAACCTATTGCCACTTTGGAAGAGCAAGACGATTTACTGAAACAATCAGGAAGAGAGAAGTGATTAACATAAGAAGGGAACCACCCTGATTACGACTGCTTGCACTGAAAACCAGTTTGCCGTTACCCCCATCACCAACACTGCTAGCAGTTGCAACGAATGGACAATCCATCCATCCATATAAGATTGAGATTCTTCTCATCATCTCAATGGGTATGGTTCTGTTGAATCAAGCTAAGCCATTAACAACATGACCACCTGAAAGTGATGAATTGGACAAATAAAGAACTGATTTACATAACCTTAACATTGGATCAATGTGGGATTAATAATGAATGATTATGATTAAACCGTAACAAACAGTAGCAAACATTAAAAATCCCACACTAATTGGAGGCAATTTTATGAATTACAAATTCAAGAAGAATTGTTACAAGTCTATTCAAGTTTTGATGTTAGGAGCGAGTGTACTAGGACTAGCTGCTTGTGGAGCTTCTAAAGAGGAGGCAGCTCCAGTTGTTAAGGATCCAAGTACGTTAACCCTGAAAGAAATTGAAACAAAGGCAAAAGAAGAGGGGACAATTAATAGTGTTGGTATGCCTGATTCATGGGCTAACTGGGGAGAAACGTGGAATGAAGTGAAGCAAAAATATACACTGGAACACAACGATACAGATTTATCCAGTGCCGAAGAGATTGCCAAAATGGAATCTGAAGGAGAGAATGCAACAGCTGATATCGGCGATGTAGGGATTTCCTTTGGGCCAATCGCGGAACAAAAAGAATTAACGACGCCATATAAAACTTCATATTGGGACGAGGTACCTGACTGGGCAAAAGATGACAACGGAGATTGGGTTGTTGGCTACCAAGGAACGATTGCATTCTTTACTAATAAAGAATTAGTAGATAACCCGCCAAAATCTTGGGATGACATATTAAAAGGAGATTATAAAGTAACAGTTGGAGATGTTCAGCGTGGTACACAGAACCAAATGGCCGTTCTTGCTGCCGCTATCGCTTACGGCGGTGATGAAACAAATCTCCAACCAGGAATTGACTTTTTTGCTAAGCTTGCCAAGCAAGGTCGCCTTAGCTTAACGGATGCCAAACCGGCTAACATCGAAAAAGGGGAAGTGGAAGTTGCCCTTGTTTGGGATTTCAATGCTCTTGGTTACGCTGACCAAATTGACCGTGATCAATTTGAAGTAGCCATTCCAAGTGAAGGTTCAGTCGTAAGCGGCTACGCAACTATTATTAACAAATATGCAAAGCATCCGTATGCGGCGATGGCAACTAGAGAATATATCTTAAGCGATGAAGGACAAATTAACTTAGCTAAAGGATTTGCCCGTCCAATTCGCGATGTAGAACTTCCGAAAGAAGTAGCTGAAAAAATGGTTCCAGAAGTACAGTACAAAAATGCAAAACCAATTGAAGATTACAAAGCTTGGGAAGAAACGGCAAAAAATTTACCGCAACTTTGGCAAGAAGAGGTGTTAGTCCATGTCAAATAAAGTAATAGCAATTGTTGTTGATGGTATGAGATACGATAAAGCATGTGAGGCTCTTGGATTTATTCAACATCTAGTTGAAACAAATCAGGCAGCACTTTACAAAGTAAAGTCGGAACTCCCAAGTCTTTCCCGTCCATTATATGAAGTGTTACTAACGGGTACACCGGCATCAGTGAATGGAATTACGTCCAATCAAGCCGTTCGTTTATCTACTGAGAAAAGTCTCTTTCATCTTACGAAAGAAAACGGCTTAAGAAACGGAACGGCATCTTATTACTGGGTAAGTGAACTTTATAATCGCGCGCCATTCCATTTTATTGAAGATCGTGAGCAAGAGGATGAGTCTAAGCCAATTCAATATGGGAAATTTTATTGGGATGATGACTATCCAGATAGTCATGTGTTAATGGATGCAGAAGCTTTGAGAAGAAAGCATGACCCACACTTTCTCTATATTCATCCGCTCGGTGTAGATGTAAAAGGAGAAATTTTCGGTTCGGAATCGAAAGAATATCGTGAACAAATCTTAAAAATGGGAAGCTTGTTGGCACAACTTTTGCCAATTTGGATCAAAGAAGGTTACCACATTTTAATTACATCTGATCATGGCATGAGTGAATATGGCAACCATGGCGGTATAACTGACGGTGAGCGAGATGTACCGCTCTTTATCATTAGTCCAAAAGTTGAGCCTGGCGTTTACAGTGAAGTGGTTCCGCAATTAGCTTTTGCACCGCTCGTTTGTGAACTTTTAAATATTGAGCCATCCAATAAGATGATTTCATATCAATTGCCAGGACTGAAAGGAAAAATGACCCTTTAAAAAAGATACACGATTCAACATTAAAATGAAGAATGTAGGTGGATTGGAATTGGTTTAACGAACGTATTGTTAGACCAATTCCAAATTGTTAAAGAACATGGAGGAGCGAGAAGTCTTGCGAAAAATAAAAAAACAAAAAATTTACTTATTAGCTCTTTTACTGCCATTTATTATGTTTGTGATTGCATTTGAAATAGGACCATTAGTAGCAATGATTAAAAATAGTTTTTATGCAGACGATGGAATTCAAGTTACGATTAATCAATATCTTACTATATTTAAAAGCAAATTTTACTTACAAGCCATTCAAAATAGCCTTGTCATTTCCTTAATTTCTGCTGTAACTTCTGTGATTATAGCAGTCATTGCAGCATATTCGTTTACAAAATTCTCACAAAAAATTCAAAATCGCTTACTAATGATTACCAATATGACATCGAACTTTGAGGGAATTCCCCTTTCATTTTCATATATTATTTTACTTGGAAACAATGGGTTGTTTACGTTGCTTTTTTCTAAGATTGGTTGGGATGTGTTTGCGGATTTTAATTTATATTCATGGACAGGCCTCATTCTTGTTTATGTTTATTTTCAAATTCCGCTTGCTGTTATGCTCATCTACCCGTCTTATCAAGGAATTAAGAAACAATGGAAAGAAGCCTCTTCATTATTAGGAGGGTCAACAGGATCATTTTGGCTTCACATTGGGATTCCAGTTCTTTTACCTAGTATTGTAGGTACATTCAGTATTTTGTTTGCTAATGCGATGGGAGCTTACGCTACAGCCTATGCAATAGTCGGCAGCAACTATAACTTATTG
>NZ_JBFUJC010000295.1:0-3929 GCF_056401595.1 Paenisporosarcina sp. P4_E4_2
ACACCAATCAGCACAAAAGGTATGGATTCTATTAATATGCTGATAAAAATAGTATTTAATTGTAAAAATGATTGAGAAAACATATGAAAACCCCACTAACTAGAAAGCTTATATTTACAATACAAAATAGTATCATAGATTGTTCGTGTACATCATGAAACTTTAAACCGAGAATTTAAAAACAAAAATTTGTTCCTTTAAAGTAAAAGAATATCCTATCAATAATAATTCTAAGAGACGACTAGAAGTAGACGTAATCGGTGAAAATCGGTTTCAATAATATAACAATTACCAAAACTTACATATATAGTTTTCCCCCAGCATCTTACTAACTCCATTCTAAAATGTTCAAGTGCATGTAATATTTTTTATAAAAAAACCAAACCATATTACTTTTAATCCATAAAAAAACCGCCATATCGGCGGTTTTTTTTGAAGTCTTATTCAGAGTCTTGTTCATCTTGGATTTCATTCTCAACATCTTCATCGTCTCCATCACCACATGCCCCTAGTAAACCTACTGTCAGGAAAGAAGCAGCACCAATTTTCCACCATTTTTGACCGGCAATTGAATTCGTCATCATGTTAATTCCTCCAATTTTGTATGTTTTTTGTTCATTTAACTTACAAGTACGATACCCCTCCGTTACAGGAATATAAACATTGCTTTCATTTTTTTCGGAATTGAGTAAAATTTCTCACATATAGTATTGACATGATGAATATGATTTTGTTATGGTTACTTTATTAAATCGAAAGCAGGTGAGGTATTATGGCAAATTTAATTGAGAACGTAAAATTGCGAATTGGCATGTTCCAGGTATCTCATCACACGTATGCTTTCTAACAAGTAGAACGTTTCTTTTGTGATGTGTATGAACCGTGACTGCCTTTCGCAGCCACGGTTTTTTTTATTTCCCAAGAAAATGTAAATGGACTGAAGCGCATATGGCGCATTCCAATTTTCTTATACACAAATCAGGAGGAACACACATTGAAAATGATTAACACATTGAAAACAATTAAAAATTACGGATGGAACGAGTCTTTAGAAACGAAATGGCAAGACCAATCCTCGAATGAAAAGTTGCAAGCTTGCGTTATTGGACGCGTATTGCTTGAACATAAACATATGTACAGAGTGGTGACAGATGAAGGTGAATGGCTAGCTTCCCTTTCCGGCAGCTTAAAACACCAGGCACATGAACGCCGGGACTATCCGGCTGTCGGTGATTGGGTAGCGGTTGAAAACATGCCAGGTGAAGAAAAAGGTATCATTCGAAACATACTGCCACGAACTTCTATATTTTCACGAAAAGTAGCGGGTGGTACAACGGTAGAACAAATTGTAGCCGTTAACGTAGATATCGTCTTTCTCGTCATGTCTTTGAACATGGATTTCAACCTTCGTCGATTGGAACGATATTTGGTTGCAGCTTGGGACTCAGGCGCAAACCCTGTTATCGTTTTAACGAAAAAAGATGTCTGTGATGATCCACATTTTTATGTGGATCAAGCTGAATCGGTGGCATTTGGTGTACCGATACATGTCGTCAGCAGTGTTACCGGAGAAGGCATTGACGAACTTCAAGACTTATTGAAAGACGGCAAAACTGCTGCGTTGCTGGGCTCATCTGGTGTAGGGAAATCTTCTTTAACCAATGCACTATGCGGTGAGAATGTCATGGCCGTTCAGGACATTCGAGAAGATGATGATAAAGGCCGCCATACGACAACTCATCGAGAATTGTTCCGAATGCCTGGAGGCGGTCTGTTGATTGACACTCCTGGTATGCGTGAATTCCAAATGTGGGATAACAGTGAAAGTTTAGATACTGGCTTTAAGGACGTAGAGCAATTTGCGAGAACATGCCGCTTTACAGATTGCCAACATAATGGCCAACCTGGATGTGGTGTGCAGGAAGCGTTGAATAATGGCTCCCTGACACAAGAACGATATGCAAGCTATGAAAAACTAAAACGTGAGCTTGCTTACATGGAACGAAAAGCGGATGCTGCTGCCCAAAAAGCAGAGCGAGGGAAATGGAAACAAATTACGAAAGATATGCGGAAAAGACCTACTAAAAAAGGATAACAAAAATGGCCAACCTCTATTTCATGGGTTGGCTTTTTGTTTGATTAGGCATTTCTCTGTCTATATCTGTTTAATCGGCTCTTGAGCTGGTTTAATCGGCATCAATCGAGATTTAATCACCCAATAATTAACAACTAACTCCACTAATAGTACATCAACATACAACATTTAACTGATCAATCCTATACCAAAGCAAAAAGTTGAGAACCAACCATAACAGGTCGGTTCTCAACTTTTTAAATCAAACTTTGCGATTTCATTTCATTCCCGATCCGTGCGTACATTTTCAATTCCTCGATTAAGCCATCGACTTGTTCAGCCGCTTCTTTTACTAGACCATCTCGGTCATAATCAAATGTACTTGGATCAAGCACCAACTGGCGTGGAATTGCATTGGCATAAACGCCTCGCATCACTGTACGCATATTATTCAAGCAATTGATGCCACCTTTTCCTCCACCAGCGATAGCAAGTAAGCCGACTGGTTTATGTAGAAACTGTGTACTGCCCAGGAAGTCCAATGCATTTTTCAGCGCTCCACTCATGGCACTGTGATATTCAGGTGATAACAACAATACAGCATCAGCTTCTAGCACAGCTTGACGTAAAGATTTTACAACAGACTCATTTGCTTGCTCTTCTTCTCCAGTGTACATCGGCATTCCCATTACACTTAAATCCATTGTATGGAATCCATAAGTACGTTCAATAAATCGAGCTGCAATTGCGGTACGACCATGTTTACGTGGTCCTCCACTTATGACTAAAATTTTCATGTTCATTCTCTCCTTTTACAGTCCGCTCGGTTCAGTTAGTCCATGCTTTACTGCATAAAGTGCGGCTTGTGTGCGGTCTTGGACGTGTAGTTTTGAAAAAATATTGGATATGTGGGTTTTGACTGTTTTTTCCGTGACAAACAATGAGGAAGCGATCTCTCTATTGCTTTTCCCTTTTGTAAGCTCAGATAAAACATCCTGCTCTCGTGGAGTCAAAGGATATAATTTGTGCGGTGGATCAATTTGCGGTTCCCGGACCTTCATCAGTTCCGATGTGGCAAGCGGATGCAACGTATTTTCCCCACGCATCAGTTTGCGGATGGATTCCACTAAATCGTCAGGTTCAATATCTTTTAGTTGATAGCCTGCAGCTCCCGCTTCAATAGCAGGAATGACATGATCACGATCTGAAAAGCTCGTAAGCATCAGCACTTCTGTTTGCGGGTACTGTTCTTTGATCTTTTTCGTTGCTTGAATCCCATCCATTATTGGCATAACTAAATCCATTAATACAATATCGGGTCTGAGACTTGCTGTCAATTCAACAGCTTCCTTCCCATTGGTCGCTTCTCCCACCACATCCATGTCTTTTTGCGTTTTCAAGAAAAATAATAAACCGCGGCGAACAACATGATGATCATCCGCAATCAGCACTCGTATCATGCAGATCCCTCCTTAATATGGCAAACGGATTAACAGTTCCGTTCCTTTTTCAATTTCACTCACCCAATCTACGGATCCACCAGCAGCCTGGGCACGGTCGCGCATACTCTGTAAACCGATGGAAGGAATTCGTACATTTTTATCCATTTGAAATCCGCATCCTTCATCTTTCAAAACGAGTAACATATCGGAAGGTGTCACCGTGATGAATAATTCAGCTTCCTGCACACCTGAATGTTTACGGACATTATTTAATCCTTCTTGTGCTATACGGAACAAAGTTTCTTCTATGCGTGATGGCAAGTTATTAACCCCGGTTACATTCACTTTCAAGGAGAAACCAATCATTTCTGCATAGCCTTTTATCCCTTCATCCAAGCCGGTTTCAAGACCCT
>NZ_JBFUJC010000296.1:0-3922 GCF_056401595.1 Paenisporosarcina sp. P4_E4_2
ATCTAACTCTATGTTATTTCCCATGTCGTTTTCAAAAAGTAAATGGACTTAATACAAAAAAGGCAGAGTTGTTTAACCCGTTCAGTTATCTGGTACAAAATCTAAATTAAACATACAAAAAGAGCCCAAATTCGCATTGAATTGGGCTCTTTTAAAATGCCGAGTGTTCGCACCTAATATTTATAAGTCTTATTAAACTAAGCATACGTTAGTTGAAGAAATTTATTGTAGAGTTGAACAAAACTGTTGATTAAGAAATCTTTTCTTCTCGTTCTTTTATATTCATATAGAGAAGAATACTGACACAGAAAATTGCACCAATTGTACTGGTAATAACTCTCATCAACCGAGTTTCATCAAAACCAAAAAGCACATGTCCTAAAGTATATAAAGCTGATAGAACAATAAACCATCGAAGTAATATTTTTTTCATTGCTAGTAACTCCTTATTTCAAACAAATAATGCCGTACTTATGTAAGTTTACCTCGGTCAGCTTTCAGCCTTACCGTTATTCTAAGAAGAATGGAGTTGGTTTCTGTTTTACATTCAACTCAATATAACCATTCTGAAGGCTCAGCCTTTTTTAAAAAAGCTTTCTCTGAGTCTTTTTTGTTATGCAATTTTATAGATTTTGAGCGTTTTTAAATTTTCATGGGAGTTCAAGAACTAAATATCACTTATTTGACTTGACTTCCAATCAAAATGTCTTTTAACTGGTCAACACTATTGACAATATAAGTAGGGTTAGAATGACTTAGTTCTTCATATGAACCATATCCATAAGTTACTCCAATAGAGTCAATACCGTTATTATTTGCCCCAATGATATCGTGCTTCTTGTCACCGATCATAATAAAGTCATCTAGCTTATGCCCATTGTACATATCGAGTATGTATTGAATAATCTCTGTTTTTGCTGTTCTTGTTCCATCAAGATTACTTCCGACAACAAGGTCAAAATAATGATCAATATTAAAATGAACTAGTATTTGTTCAGAAAATACAGTAGGCTTTGATGTTGCAACAACTAAAGTGGAATTTAGGTCTTTCAATGATTTCAATAGTAACGATATATTTGAATATAACTCATTTTCAAACATCCCCATCTCTCTAAACCTTTCTCTATAAAAATCAATTGCTTTTTGCGTATTTTCCTCATCAAAATTGTAGTATTCAGCAAAAGAATCTTGAAGTGGTGGACCAATGAAACATTCAAGTTTATCAATATCAGACTCAATAATGTGCATTTTCTGCAATGCATATTGAACAGACTTTGTTATACCTACTTTAGGGTCTGAAAGCGTTCCGTCTAAATCAAATAAAATTATTTTGTATTTGTCCATATTAAACTCCCCTTTGTATCAAATTCCAACTTAACTCATAAGAATCTTTAAAAAAATCAAGCACTTATTGAACTGCCCTGCCCTGTTAGTTAAGTAAGAAAAAGGCTTCACTAATTGAAGTAAAGCCCCCGTTAGCACAATAAGAAAGGACCAAAGAATGATCCTTTCTTATTGAAACATTCTATCGACCTATCTCAGTTATATTTTTTATAACTGCCATTTCTTTACCGAACCTATCACCATTATCAATAAATCCCAAACTCGAGTATAAATTATGTGCTCCCAAATTTTCAGGATGATAGCCTACAACAATTTTTTGGGCATTCGGTAATTTAGCCATCTCTGAAATCATTAATTTAGTTGCAGCTTTACCTATCCCCTTGCCTTGGAATTCCTTATCCACCATTATTCTATATACCCAATAACCATCAAGTTCTTCTTGAACAGAATTGTACATCAAAAAGCCAACTACTTTTTCTTCAGCATAAATAGCATATGGCTTTAATGTAGGCTCAAACTTTGACTGAGCTATTGATATAGCATTGGGTTCAATGTATTCTTTTTGTTCTGTTGATATCTCTAATTCACAACAGCCGTACCAGTTTTCTGCATTTAATTCTACGATTTTCACATTTTCTGTACTCATAAGTTTCCCCTTTYAAAATTCGGGAAAACGCTAAACAACTTTGTTAATTAGTCGTTATCCCCTTGTAGTCATTAATAATAGAAATTCTTTTGTTTGTCATAATGAACGCCTCCTCTAACAACTATTTCCTAAAAATTATATCAATTAATTTTTAGACTTTTTAATTATACTATTTTTTCCATTCCTTCTTATAATAATTTTATTTTCTTCTTGAACTGACCGACCCTGTAAACCAACCAAATGGCTTAATAATATTTCTTTCAAGGTCAGCGTTTTATTAAAAAGTTTTTACTGGGTCTGCTTTAATTTGCTAATCAATATATCTATTTATTATATTTCCATATATTTGATATAAATCTTTTAATTATTAAAATCGAGCAAGAAAAAAGCACTGCTAAAAGCAATGCTAATTTGTATGTTAATATGACGTTATTTGTATAGTTATTTAAACTTTTGTACCAGTAAACTGAATGGGTTAAGAGTTGTTTCCTCTGTCTTTTTTGTGTGGAAGAAAAAGAACCTTAATTAAGTCCGTTTAATAAACCAATTCAACTCGATTTCTAAACGCAATGAATATTCATTTAAAAAGGCTTCTTTAAATTCTTTATAGCCATATTCACCTAAAATATGCGTAAAGTATTTCTTTACTGTGTTGTATTCACCAACGGAAACCCCTTGAACTGTAAATTCTTTAATAGGGTAGTGCTGCAAAAATCCGTTATCTACCAATGCGATATATTTCTTATAAGTTGCAAAAGTGTCGGTTTCGTAATGCTTCATTTCAACTTGTATATCTACACGGGTTCCGCTTGTTTTTTTAAATTTAATTGTTACTTCACCCATATCATTCTTAAAAGTAGACTTCGTTCCATCAAACGTATAATTAATCAATTTTTAAACCTCCGCTAATTGTTCTTTTGCAATCCTTACTTTATCACAGGACAAGATAAAAGAGCTCACCCCCTTATAAACGCCATTTATTTCCAATGTAGAAGAAGGTGTTCGAACATTTAATGTGGWATAACTTCCATAACGAATATGAATGGGTAAACAGAATCGAACAAGTTGTAAATTACTGTTGCATGTAATTACACATGAATTCCATCATAAGGGAAAGATTGTTGCGACGACTCACCTGAGGAAATAGAACCTCCAAATACAGATGTGTTAGGCACGGAAGATTAGAGAAATATAAGTGACACTTCGTTTTATTGAAAACTATAGGATACTCAGTACGCATGATGATCTAAAAGGAGCAAGAATTGATGACACTATTAAATAGATTGCAAAAAGGGGATAAAATCGGTATTTATTCGCCTTCATCACCCATCACATATTCTTCACCGAAACGCTTTCAACGGGCAAAAAGCTTTTTAGAATCTAAAGGTTTTGAGATTATTGAAGGAAATCTTACAGGAAAGCATGATTATTACCGATCGGGGACCATCCAGGATCGAGCCGACGAATTAAACGAACTTATTCGAAACCCGGAAATTAAGATGATTATGTCTACAATAGGCGGTACCAATTCCAATGCGCTACTACCGTACCTTGATTATGATGCTTTTAAGAAAAACCCGAAAATCATGATAGGGTATTCTGATGCTACCGCCATCTTGCTCGGTATTTATGCCCAAACAGGAATTCCAACATTCTATGGACCTGCTCTGGTGCCTTCTTTCGGAGAATTCGAACCATTTCTTGACCATACATATGATTATTTCAAAGAGATGTTAATAGAAGAACAAAGTCTTCCTTTTATCATCCCTACACCGCCAATATGGACGGATGAACCTTTAAACTGGGAGGTTAAAACGGGTGATAAAGTACAGAGGGATAATGAATGGGTATGTGTGAATGAAGGTGTGGCGCAAGGCCGATTAGTAGGTGGTAATTTAAATACGATGTATGGCATTTGGGGAAGTCCATATA
>NZ_JBFUJC010000297.1:0-3919 GCF_056401595.1 Paenisporosarcina sp. P4_E4_2
GTCTATTTGATCAAGAAAAAGTTCATAGTCAATCGTTTTCCCTTTAATGTTTAAATTCGAGTAACCCCTACTTTTGTCGGTATGGGCAAATGAAGTGCTGGCATTCGCACAAAATATTAAGGTGACTATGAACAAGGACAGGAATGCACGTAGTTTCAAAGCGAGACCTCTTTTCATCAAAGTTAAAATCTAATCCCTCGGAGCGAATCGTAATTGTGTCAATAAATATTGAGCGCCTTAATATAGAACGTCCCGCAGCAAATATTTTGCCGCGGGACCTCTTTTCATCAAAGTTTAAATCTAATCCCTTGTGCGAATCGTAATTGTGTCAATAAATATTGAGCGTCTTGCAGCACATGCTGCTGTGATTTCCTCCCATACAACATTCACTGCCCCTGTTGTTCCGTCATTGTATATGGCCTCAACCTTTGCAGGAAGTGCGGGTATTGCCTATGCTCGTATTCACGGCAACCGGTTTGAAGTCTACGATGTCTTCGGTATTACACTTTCTGTTTCAAGGACGCTAATCTCCGTAGCCGGAAGCACTGGCGCTAAAATTTTCATTTCCGACAAACCGACATTTGGTCCGCTTCCACCGGATACCTGGAATTTGACCCATGTCACCGTCTTGTCAGGGAAAGTTACAGAATAAGCGCTCCCGTCATTCGGGATTCCTGAAACCGTCACAGTGCTTCCGTCGCTAAAGGTAAGTGTTCCGCCGGGCGCCCAGTCAGCTAAATAGGGCCGATCATAGAAGGTAATCTTGCTGATCGTTTGATTCGTCGTCCAATTCACCTGGATCCATGGATTCTGTTCTCCCTTGGACGCCCATTCGCCCGATTGCCCTATGATGCCATCGAACACTTTGTCGGGAGAACGAGCGGCATCGTAATACGATGAAGCGGTAACTGCGGCGGTCCACGCTGGGATCTTATTAACAGTTACTCTAATGCTTGTTGTTAAAGGCACGTTATTGGGATTTGCCACCCCATTTGGCAAAGTTACAGTTCCATTTACAGTGAAGGTCTGCGCCGTCGTGGCAGTGGGATCATAGTTTGAAGCATCTACATTCCATGTCACATTGGCATTATCCACCTTGCCTGCATCGGTATCCAAGGATACTTTCTTTGGAAATCCAAGGGCGTCCGCTGTCTTCGCCGTTCCGATTGCCACCTCTGTGATGTCAGCAGGTACTGTGATGCTGTTCAATTTTTTTTCTTGAATTTCTATCAATTCAAACCAGCGAAAAACCCAAAAACCTGCATTTACATTCAGCCTTATTTTATGTGAGCCTTCACTCAGTCTGACCGTTTCGGATTTAATGACATAGTTGGTCGGACCCCCGGTTGAGATTGAGGTTCTCGTTTGAGGTACTCCATCTACCAGGAATTCAACCTCTCCCGTATACCCCGCGTTTGATGCTACCTTGTAATTTAATTGATAGAATCCCGATTTTGCCACATCTACGTTATATTCCATCCAGTCGCCTATTTCCATAGCACCCACTCGCCATGCGGGTCCGCCATCATTAATCCGTTGATTTCTAAGTACAGCACCCTGTTTCGAATTGTAGTTTGCACTTTCTATCCTTCCTGGCACCAATGCTGAACCAGGCAATACATCTAAAATATTTACATTAAAGCTGGCTGTCTTTCCACCTAGAGTCACAGCCAGTTGCACTTTTCCTATACGAAAGGACTTAAAGCCGGTAATATTATCAACCGTTACGTTTTCCACTTTTGTTGTTCCATCGCTGTAAGTGCCTGTCACAACCAGCCCGTCTATATTAAGCCCATCTCCCTGCAGGTAATTCAACTTTGTTGGCAGTTTAGTTATTTCGATGCTTTGCAACTTAACGTTAGAAGTCTCGTTGGCAATTGCCATGATCTGATCTGTAGACAATGCTTGATTGTAAACCCTTACTGCATCAATACGTCCATTGAAGCTTTGTTGGCCTCTACTGTCTGCACCGATATACGTTCCCGTTGTTGGCGTATAAGGAGCTGTTGTATTATTGGTTACCGGTGTGCTCTTGCCATTGATATAAAGCTCCCAGGTGCCGCTTCTTCTTGCCGCCGTGATATTGGTCCATTGGCCCGCCGTCAAAGCAGTCTGCGATCCAAGGATCGTCTGCCCGTTGATTGCAATGGACACCTTATCGCCTTGGTCATGATCCAACACGATGGAATATCCATTGGTAAAGCCATCACCATTGGACAATATTTGTTGAGATCCTGAGGTTGCACCATTCCACTTCACCCAGGCTGTTAGCGTTAGATTGTTCTTTTTATTGGATACAAGATCTGTACTTGCATAATTACCGTCTGCACCGTTCAGGCTGAGTGAAGCGGAACCTTCCATTTTATCCGTCTTATCAAAGGCAGCACTTCCATGCAAAGTTGCATTAAACCCATTCTTGATACTGTCGTTGCCATTGTCGTTAAATCCCCACATCCTTTTGGGATCGTTACCATCTATAATTTGGAATTTATCTATGTTCACACCCGCTGCGTTGCTATCGCTTTTTATGACGATCTTGTTATTTGGACCCGGATTCAGCTCAACAGGTACCACCAATTCGTTATACGAACTCATGCTTCCGGTAGTAGGAAAGCTGAGCGTCTGTACTTTGGCTCCATTTACATATATTCCCTTGGTAACATTGGCAGCATCGGTAGCATACCTGATTTTCAATATTTTGTTGCCGCCAGAAGCTCCTCCGTCAACCTTGAGCGACTCGATATATGCTTTTCCATCGTTCATTTTCACGTACTTTCCGCCGGACGGATTTATGTCTTCGCCAGCGGTTGCATATGCGAATACACTATCCTCGGCTTCATACATGCCGGTTGTATTCGGGTGCAGACTCATAGTACCTTCCCATATGGTTTTTTGTGTATTTACATCCCTTCCCTTTATATGTAACTTGTCTTTATATACATCAACAATCATAGCTTGATTATTTAAAACGGCACCGTCTCTTACTGCAGTGAATCCATTGGTGTACATGTTGCCTTCTATCTTAGTATCGTCGTGAAGATGTCCTGTTGTTAAAATAACCTGTGGATATTTTTCAAGGATATTTCTGAACTTCTGTTCCTGTACCAAATTTTCATTATAATTATCCGAAGAATATGACTTGGATACAGTCTGGTGAACAGGATTATGCGTGAACACAAAAATCGGCTTGTCCGGAACAGCATTTTCAGCAAGCTTGCTTTCAAACCAGGCTAACTGTTCGTCGGACATATACGCGTAATTGGTCGGTTTCTTATCAAACCCTAAAAATATGAAGTCATAGTCTTGTATTTCCCGGTGGTAATACACCTTCTCTTCTGGTATTCCTGCCTTTTGTATAAATCTGTTCTTCGCTACATTAAAATCCGGCTGCCAATCGTATTCATGATTTCCCATTGCATAATACACCGGCGGATGATCTTTTACAGAATCGATAGCATTTCTTATGGCGTCATATTCACCGCTATCCCCGAGATTGGTTATATCCCCGGCTAAAACTATTGCACTTACATTATTATTTTTAGCATCCGTTACAGCTTTAGCCGTTTTACCCGTATCGCTATGCGTGTCCGACATTGACATGAAGCTGAAGATAGGATCTTCCGTAGTGTTTTCTGCCCCTGCTGCAGAGCTTTCTGCCGAGATACTGCCTACTACACCCAACAGGGCTACATTCACCAGCATGAGTGATAGAAATGACTTTTTTAGCCTTTTAAGAAATAGCATAATTAATCCTCCTGTTTTTTCTTGTAATACTCAATATGCCGTTTGTCGTCTTGCTTAGCCCGTTAAGGGGTCCCTTAGAGGGGTTGAAAATCAGGGTTTTATATTACTTGATCACTTAGCTGGAAAAATTCGCGTTTTGAAGGCGAAACCCCGTTAACGTCGAATCTTGTTGTCC
>NZ_JBFUJC010000298.1:0-3896 GCF_056401595.1 Paenisporosarcina sp. P4_E4_2
AAAGAAAAGGATGGATTAATCATGAATGAAATCATCTATATGAAAGCTGGCTACGAACCATGGTGGATGTTCTCAGGTTGGGAAGCAACCATCATTGAAAAAAAGGTGTTTGTGAATGAAGCAGAAGCGAGTATTTTTTTGAATTCACTGCTTGAAAAACTCAGGAAATCTTATCCAAATGAAGCGAGTCAAAAAGGAGCTTGTTGGGCTTTCTGGACAGAAGACGAACAGGAATTTTGCGAAGCGTGTGATGATGATTTACAAGTGTATCATGGCGTTTTGTGGCTCATTAATGGGATTCCTAAACAAATGTAAATGACATAAAAAGCTATGAAAATACAAAGAATAAAATTGACAGATGTTGGGCAAGTGATATAATATTCTTAACAATTGAAATTGTTTTACCGGAGACCTGAACTCACATATTTTCAGTAGTGATTGGCGTTTGCTGGTACTGTTGAATGTGTGGTTTTTTAGGTTTACAACAAATAATCACGATTGTTAACTTTATTTTTTTGGAGGTTTTGTTCATGAAACAAGGTACAGTAAAATGGTTCAATTCAGAAAAAGGTTTCGGTTTCATTGAAATTGAGGGAGAAAACGATGTGTTCGTTCATTTCTCAGCAATCCAAGGAGATGGCTTCAAAACACTTGATGAAGGCCAAAAAGTTGAGTTCGAAGTTGTCGATGGCAACCGCGGACCACAAGCTGCTAATGTAACTAAAGTTTAATTTAACAATGTAAAAGAGGCTTCCGACATCGGATTGCCTCTTCTTTTTTGTGTATGTCTTTGATAACTTTCACGGTTGATTTCTTAAAAAATGGAATCTGTGCCCTTTCCGCGGACGAACTAGCAAGCCTCCTCTGGCCAACAGGATGTTGGTCACAAAGGCGTTGCCACAAAATTGCATTTTGCGACGAATACCGCAGGATCAGCACTTTCGAAGAATGAGACCACAAGTTTGTGGTTTTCAAATTTGTTGGCTCATGCGGAACGTGCGGCAAGCGCAAATGTACGATAAACAACCATAACATTTAACAAATCCTTATATAAAATTCAGCATGAATCAGTCTACAGACTCAAGCGTAGAAGTCACGCTGAATTCTGTATCGTTGTCCTGCATGATAAATTCCCGTTTGATTTCACCGAAATCTTGCACAAAATATTTACGTTGGAGCGCACCACTTTCGTCCGTTTTCTCTAACACAATGACATCGTCAAACGTTTTGTATGGCGTTTCAAGTGTTTGGTCAATACTTACCACTGTCCATTCATCAAACGTTTTTCCTGTTTCAATTGGTGTTTGAAGAATTGTGGAAATGATAGGCAACGACTTTAGTTCTTCATCGGTTGGAGAGTATGTTTCWTAATACTCAGCCTGCTCTTTAATTAAATGAATCGAATCCTCAGTAATTCGATAAGTGCGGATTACGACTGTGCCACCGTTATCCTCATAAATTGATACTGTATCATCATTGTGCCATCGAGTGCGTGCCTGATAACTGGCATATTCGTTGCCGTCACCTAAATATTTTGCAACAGATCCATCCTTCATAAAAAATCGTTTTAGATCGATTTTTTCTTCAGCAGAATCTTCGGTCTGAGGAACTTCTTCTCGAATTTCTTCTGATGGAGTACCGGTGTCAATAGGTGAGTCATCTGTAGATTTTTCACTACAAGCACTTAATAAGAGCATTAGCAGCAAAACTATGGAAAATTTGAATGCTGACATACCATGGACCTCCTTTAAGTAATTTATACAGTAGACGTTTGAAAGGGTCTAAACGTTTCAACCTTCTGTTTTTTTGGTATAGTAACTGGTATGGAAGGAGAATGATCATGACACAATATGAACTGAAACATGAACTGCCGACACCAAGAAAACAACAGGACTTTTATGAAAAATTACGCGAAAAAATGACCACATTTTTAGCAACACGCTCAGGTAGTGCGAGTAAATTTGCACCGTATTTATTATTTGCACCTGATTTGTTTCATTTGCTCACTAAATCCATGCTGGATCAACGCATTGACGGGAAAAGCAAAGCTTTAATCGGAAGTGGTATTTTGTATTTTATTGCACCAATTGATGTAATACCTGAAGGTTTGATTGGGCCAGGTGGATTTATTGATGACATCATAGTGGCCACGTTCGTTGTAAATTTACTATTGAATAAATTTTCTCCTGAAATACTGGAAGAGCACTGGGTTGGTGATCAAAAGTTACTGGATGCCTTGAAAAAAATTTCCGAAACCAGCGATGGACTGCTCGGTAAATTACCTGCACGATCATTACTTGGTCGATTTATAAAAAAATCAAATTAAAAAGTGCGAAGGAGAAATTCCTTCGCACTTTTTTCTGTATTATGATTTAATTCCTTGTGCTTCTTTCCACTCTAAAAATTCATCAAATGATAATTGTTTATCCAAAATTGATCCATCAGGCATGATTTCAATTACACGATTAGCAATTGTTTGAATGAACTGATGGTCATGAGAAGTGAAAATCATTGCGCCTTTGAAAGCAATTAATCCATTGTTCAGTGCTTGAATTGATTCCAAGTCTAAGTGGTTAGTCGGTTCATCCAACAGCAAAACGTTAGCGTTGGCTAACATCATTTTAGAAAGCATACAACGAACTTTTTCTCCACCTGATAGTACAGCAGGTTTTTTCTTTACTTCTTCGCCAGAGAACAACATACGTCCAAGGAACCCTCGTAAGAAAGTTTCGCTTTCGTCATCTGGAGAATATTGGCGTAACCAATCAACTAAAGAATTTTCTTTGCCAGTGAAGTATTCACTGTAGTCGATAGGGAAGTATGAACGAGTAGTTGTGACACCCCAACGAATTGAACCTTCAACAGGTTGCACTTCTTCAGCCAATACACGTAGTAAAGAAGATTTTGCAATTGGATCACCGATCAAGATGATTTTGTCATCTTTATTTACGGAGAAATGAATGTTTTTAAATAATGTTTGGCCTTCATGTTCCATTGTAATATCTTGAACGGACAATACATCATTTCCGATGTCACGGCCCATTTGGAAGTTTACATATGGATACTTACGTGATGAAGGTCGGATATCGTCCAATTCGATTTTATCCAACATTTTTTTACGAGAAGTAGCTTGCTTAGACTTCGAGGCATTGGCACTAAATCGTGCAATGAACGCTTGAAGTTCTTTGATTTTCTCTTCTTTTTTACTGTTCTGATCTTGAGACATTTTAAGTGCCAATTGGCTGGACTCATACCAGAAATCATAGTTTCCGACATACACTTGAATTTTACCGAAATCAAGATCGGCAATATGTGTACAAACTTTATTAAGGAAGTGACGGTCATGGGAAACGACGATAACAGTATTTTCAAAGTTGATTAGGAATTCTTCCAACCATTGAATCGCTTTTAAGTCCAGATGGTTAGTAGGCTCATCGAGTAAAAGTACATCAGGTTTGCCGAATAGAGCTTGTGCCAATAGAACTTTCACTTTTTCAGAACCAGTTAAATCTGCCATTTTTTTCGTGTGGAATTCTTCACCAATTCCCAAACCTTGAAGAAGGATAGCCGCTTCAGATTCCGCTTCCCATCCGTTCATGTCAGCAAACTCACCTTCAAGTTCAGCAGCACGCATGCCATCTTCATCAGAGAAATCTTCTTTCATATAGATGGCATTCTTTTCATTCATGACTTCATACAAACGTTTATGACCCATCATAACTGTTTCCAAAACAGGATACTCTTCATATTCGAAGTGATTTTGTTTTAGGACAGCCATACGTTCGTTCGGGTTCATGATGACGTTACCTTCTTGTGTATCAATGTCACCTGATAAGATTTTAATAAAAGTTGATTTCCCCGCACCGTTAGCACCAATTAATCCGTAACAGTTACCT
>NZ_JBFUJC010000299.1:0-3895 GCF_056401595.1 Paenisporosarcina sp. P4_E4_2
TCTCTATGTTACCGATATTAGTCATGAAAGTCTGAGAATAATAGAAGAATTAGCCTCAACTACACCGGGAACAGTGAAGGTTGTTGGAAGTGAAGATATCTATTCACAGGAAGCGGATGTATTTGTCCCTTGTGCACTTGGAGGAATCATTAACGATCAGACAATTGATCAGTTCCAGGTGAAAGCAATAGCAGGATCTGCTAACAATCAATTGCTAAATGAAACGCATGGCAGAAGACTTCAGCAAAAGGGCATTCTGTACGCACCAGATTATATTATCAATTCAGGCGGACTGATTCAGGTGGCTGATGAATTGTATGGCATTAATCACTCAAGAGTCCTTGCTAAGACAAGGCATATCTATGATGCCATTTTAGAAGTATACGAGATGGCTATAAAAAATGGGATTTCGACGATGGAAGCTGCAAATATGATGTGTGACAAGAGAATTGAAAACAAAAGGAATAGAAATGGCTTTTTCACTACAGCCATGAAACCAAAGTGGGCTTTCCACAAATGATTTTTAACATCTCCTTGTAAGCGTTTACATTTAGGTTTTGTTTATTTGAAAATCTTGCTGGAGTATAAACTTTTTTCTATTAATCTACGAATTCGTTCATAACATGTACATAAACTAAATAGTAAGTAGGAGATAGAGTATGAAACGGGGACTGGAGTTAGGCAGAGAAGAATCAATCGAAATCATTGTGACAGAGGATATGTATGCTGCATTTGAAGGTGAAGTCGTTCACCCTGTCTATTCAACAGTAGCAATGACATACCATATGGAGTGGGTTTCAAGAAAAATCATTCTTCCTTTTTTGGAAGAGCATGAAGAGGGAATGGGTGCATCAGTCCAACTGAAACATATTGCTGCATCCCCTCTTGGTTCAGTCGTGTCTTTGACAGCTTATGTGATCGAACTTCGCGACAATTTTGTTAAGACAAAAGTGACGGCACGAAACCATTTAGGTGTAATTGGGAAAGGTGAAGTCATGCAAGTCATCCTATCAAAAGAAACAATAGCCAATAAGTTAAAAGAAGCGTCAGTCTAAATTTAGCAAATTCAAGTGATAGATTTTAAGGAGGCCTTTCGAATGAAAGTTGCAGAAAGAACATCAATGGCTAAAGAATTTGAGCTCTTCGATAAAATGAGTGCGCATGAACAAGTGGTTTTTTGTAACGATCCTTCCACTGGTTTGCGTGCCATCATTGCAATCCATAATACAACACTCGGTCCTGCACTCGGCGGATGCCGTATGCAACCTTATAACAGTATGGACGAGGCACTGGAAGATGTTCTGCGATTGTCAAAAGGCATGACGTACAAATGCGCTGCCGCTGACGTGGATTTTGGAGGCGGAAAAGCAGTCATAATCGGGGATCCGAAAACAGATAAGTCACCTGAACTGTTCCGTGCATTCGGTCAATTTGTCAATTCTTTAGGTGGCCGTTTTTATACAGGAACAGATATGGGTACGGCAATGGATGATTTCATACACGCTTCAAAAGAAACCAATTTTATCAACGGCCTTCCGGTCGAATATGGTGGTGGCGGGGATTCATCTATTCCGACGGCAGCAGGTGTCCTATACGGCATTAAAGCGACCAATCATATGCTCTTTGGAAACGATGAATTGGGCGGACACACCTACGCCATTCAAGGCCTCGGAAAGGTTGGATTTAAAGTTGCATGCGGATTGCTTGAAGCTGGTGCTGAAATTTTCGTAACAGATATCCATCAGGATAGTATAGATGCCATTAAAGCGAAAGCAGCAACAACTGCCGGCAAAGTGACCGTGATAGCAAAAGAAGATATTTATTCACAGCAGGCAGATATATTCGTTCCTTGTGCATTTGGTGGAATCATCAATGACAATACAATCGCTCAGTTTAAAGTAAAAGCAATCGTTGGTGCAGCTAACAATCAACTATTGAATGACACTCACGGGAAAATGTTACACGAAAAAGGAATTTTATACGCTCCTGATTATATCGTCAATTCCGGCGGCCTTATTCAAGTAGCTGATGAGTTGTACGGGATTAATCATGAACGTGTACTTGCCAAAACAAAACATATTTATGATGCGATTTTGGAAGTGTTCAAGGAAGCGAGCAGCAGCGGCAAAACAACAGAAGAATCCGCAAATGAGATGTGTGAAAAACGAATTGCGGAAAGATCGAAGCGAAATAGCTTCTATACAGCACCAGCTAAACCAAAGTGGTCCATACGCAACTTATCCTGAATGGAGGCAAGTTAAGTGGAACAAAACTATCCGATTAAACGAATAATAGACGATCAAGGCGTTCTCATTGATGAAAGTTATAAAAATACGATTGATGAAAAATTGGTAAAAGAATTGTATTACAACATGCTGCGTATCCGCACTTATGACAGAAAATCTATTAACTTGCAACGACAAGGGCGACTTGGTACATACGCGCCTTTCGAAGGGCAAGAAGCAGCACAGGTAGGAAGTGCGTTAGCGCTTGAGGAGAATGACTGGGTCTTCCCGACTTATCGTGACCATGGTGCGACTCTGACTTTTGGAAAAAGCATGACTAGAACATTTTTGTATTGGAATGGAAGAGTAGAAGGGTGTGTACCACCTGAAGGTAGAAATATCTTTCCTCCGGCTGTACCGATTGCTACTCAACTGCCTCATGCTGCGGGTGCAGCTTGGGCAGAAAAGCTGAAAGGAACAAAAAATGCCTCCATTGCTTATTTCGGAGACGGAGCCACTTCAGAAGGTGACTTTCATGAAGGACTGAATTTTGCGAGCGTATTCAAAGTTCCAGTCGTTTTCTTCAATCAAAATAACGGCTATGCGATTTCAGTTCCGATGGAAAAACAAATGAATTCCAAGACGATTGCACAAAAGTCAGTTGCTTATGGAATACCAGGTGTCCGTATTGACGGAAATGATTGTCTGGCGGTCTACTTTGAAACGAAAAAAGCATTTGACCGTGCACGTAATGGAGATGGACCGACATTAATAGAAGCAGTTACATGGCGAAAAGGTGCTCACACGACTGCGGATGATCCATCGAAATATCGCCCTGCGGAACAAGGCCAGCATATTGTTGACCCTATGGAACGAATGGAATTGTTCATGAAAAACTATGGCTACTGGGATGAACAGTGGATTAAGGAAATGACAGAAAAAACAGCGAATGAAGTCGAAGCGGCTGTCGATGAAATGGAAAACTACCCACCGCCAACCGTGGAAGATGTTTTCAATCATGTATTCGCAGTATTGCCCGTTCAACTCGCTGAACAGAAAGAAGCATATCTTGCACATTTGGGGAGGCGGTGACAGGATGACGACAATGAAAGAATCAAATCATGAAGAGGCACAGACAACCCAGATGACGATGATCCAGGCAATTAATGATGGCATGCGATTATTGCTCGAAGAGGATGATCGTACCATCATCCTGGGTGAAGACATCGGGAAAAATGGAGGAGTGTTCCGTGCGACAGAAGGGCTTCAGGAAAAGTTCGGAGCCGACCGTGTAGTGGATACCCCATTAGCTGAATCCGGCATCATTGGAACGTCCATTGGTCTTGCTGTTAACGGATTCAAACCGATTGCGGAAATACAGTTCCTTGGTTTTATCTATCCCGCATACGAACAAATCATGACCCATGTTTCCCGTATCCGTATGCGTTCAATGTCACATTTTACGGTACCTATGGTCATCAGGGCCCCATACGGAGCGGGAATTCGTGCACCTGAAATCCATTCCGATAGTACAGAAACTTTGTTCACGCATATGCCGGGAATAAAAGTTGTCTGCCCTTCAAATCCGTATGATGCAAAAGGGTTACTGATTGCAGCTATGGAAGATCCAGACCCGGTACTGGTCCTGGAAACGATGAAAAACTATCGTT
>NZ_JBFUJC010000300.1:0-3889 GCF_056401595.1 Paenisporosarcina sp. P4_E4_2
CAGATAATCCATTGATTTTTGAGGATGGGGAAGTCATCATTTCAGGAGGTAATTTCCATGGTCAGCCGATTGCTTTTGCGATGGACTTTCTGAAATTAGCAGTTGCGGAGCTTGCGAATGTTTCGGAACGCCGAATCGAACGATTGGTCAATCCACAATTGAACGAAGGATTACCGCCTTTCCTAAGCCCACAACCAGGACTTCAATCAGGTGCCATGATTCTGCAATATGCGGCGGCAAGCTTAGTATCGGAAAATAAGACGCTTGCACATCCAGCCTCGGTTGATTCAATCCCATCTTCGGCTAATCAGGAAGATCATGTGAGCATGGGGACAATCGGCGCACGTCATGCTGGAAATATGATTCAAAATGCACGACGCGTGTTGGCAATCGAAGCTTTCTGTGCATTGCAAGGTTCGGAGTACAGAGGCAAAGATAAAATGTCTCCATTGTTACAGGATAAATGGAATGAATTCAGAGCATTTGTCCCATCGATGGATGAAGACCGGATTTTCAGCACAGATATCGAGCGAATCAGCGTACATTTAAAGAACGAAACTGCTTCATCAATTTATGCAAAAAAAGAGGCTGTAACCGTCCAGTAAGCGATGAGTCAAGATGTCTCAAAGGTCGTTTTCAGACGTGAACCTGCAAAAGTCAGATGTGAACGCTACTTTTTCAGTCGTGAAACCCAAAAAGTTAGACTGAGTTATCGCTCAGCTACTCAACGAGCCAATAAAAAAGCAGTCTCCATTTTTGGAGACTGCCTTTAACTTATTTAACACCATATTTACGATCCAGTTGCACTAAATGGGCATCGGGGTGATGGCCATCAATTATTAAATCCCTCAATATTTGTGAACCAAACATGCTATAGACTGTACCATTCCCACCATATCCGAGTAAATAATAATGATTTTTCTTGGTAGGATGTTGTCCGATAAATGGCATGTTATCCTTCGATTCACCGAAGGTAGCGCCATAAGCATAATCCAGTTCAATTTGAAAATGAGGGAAAAGTTCTTGTATTCGAATCAGCAACTTTTCGGCTTTTTCATTAATCAGTTCCAGTGATTTCGGCGCATGGGCTATCTCTTCATCCAAACCACCAACAATGATTCGATTATCTGTTGTTGTTCGAATATAAAGATATGGTCTAGCTGTTTCCCAAATAAACGCTCGTTGATACCATTGTGTAATCTGGTCAATGGGTTTTGTTACAACTGCATATGAACGATTGATTTTTGCACCAATCCTTTTCCCAACCGGAGTAGTTTCATAACCCGTTGTATAAATTATATGTTTAGCATTAAAAGTACCTGCAGTTGTCTTTATTAATATGCAGTCCTCTTGTGTCATTGAATCTGTCACTTCAACAAAATCGAATAAATGCGTCCCTTTTTCTTCAATCAATTCTAATATTCCATTCACTAAGCGATACGGATTCATTTCGGCATCCTCATATGTCACAAATGCGCCAGGTTTTGTGAAAGACACATTTTCCGACATTTCATCAGGGGTCCAGTAATCACATGGAAAACCATGCTTTCTCAATGTTTCGTACTCTTCTTTTATTTTTTTGACATCAGCATCTTAACTTGCGAAACAGATACTTGGTCGTACGATAAAATCAGAAGAAATAGGAAGACGATTTGATATGGTTTCTAAATCCTTAACGGCTTCCAAACACATTTGATAATATCGTACAGCATCCCGTTCACCAATTTGATCGATTAACTCATGTAGCATAATATCATTCGAATACTGAATGAACCCGGTATTTACCATTGTACTGCCAGTGGCCAATTGTCGTTTATCCAATATCGCTACGCTTAGCCCGGCATCGGTTAAAGCCAATGCAGTCAAAGCCCCTGACATGCCACCACCCACAATGACAACATCATAGCAATCCAACCTTTCGTTAACTTCAAAAGGTTTTCTAAGTGGGAAAGTAGTCGGCCAGAAAAGTGAGCCATTATGTATATCCATTCAGTATTCTCCATTCTTTATTTTCTACTTAGTTATTACCCAAATGTTACACACTACTAGCCCGATTTTCTTTTTTCGATATACTTTTTTCTGTCATTGAACTTTTTTACAATAGTTTCCTGCACGAAATGGTATATCTCAAAAATATAGAGCGTATATAAAAAAAGAACTAGATTGTAAGAGAGTGGCTATTATATCTAAGAGGTGGTTTAGAGTGAAGAAAGTGTTGTTTTTTGGGGATATCGGAATTGATGATACAATGGCTTTAATTTATGCGTATTTACATGATGAAATTGAAATAGTAGGTGTTGTTGCGGACTATGGGAATGTTTCCAGGAAAGATGCAGTTTCTAATATTCACTATTTATTCGATTTGTTTGATTTCCCAAAAGATATTCCTGTTATTTTAGGCGCTGAAGTTCCTTTGACGGGTGAGCAACCTATTTTTTATCCAGAAATCCACGGGGAACATGGGCTTGGACCAATTATTCCAGTAAAACAAGGGACAATCGATGAAAACTTTCTTGAAATTGTAAAAATATTAGAAGCGCATCGGGATGAATTGGTCATTGTAAATGTAGGACGCCTTACATCGCTCGCGACCATGTTCATTTTGTATAAAGACCTAATGAGTTCGGTACAGGAATTCTTCATTATGGGCGGGGCATTTTGGGTTCCAGGGAATGTCACAACTGTGGCTGAGGCAAACTTTCATGGGGATCCTGTAGCGGTGAAGATTGTTCTTACATACGCAAAAAATGTAACCATTATCCCTTTGAATGCATCACAAAAGGCAATTGTCACTCCCAAAATGGTCGAGTATATTGATCAATTTGGTAAAGCCAAAATCATTAAACCTTTAATGGAATTCTATATTGAATTTTATAAAAAACGTAATCCCTTGCTTACAGGGGGACCTCTGCACGATGTGCTGACCCTAATGGCAACAATTCAACCGGAATTATTTATCTTTGGAAATTCGACCGTTGAAATTGTACAGCGTTTGGAAGGATCAGAACGAGGGCAAAGTATCGCGAATATAAAGAACGATATTGAATCAAAAAATGACGGAAATAAAAAACATCGCATCGCATTCGATATCGACTATGACAAGTTTTTTAAACAGTTTATGTCTGTCATGATTGGCCAACATACTCGTAATGGAGAACAATAAACAGAGAAAGAGGGATAAGAATATTCGCTCAAGCTTATTCGAAAATCCCACTTCTAAGAACGGTAAAGTCCACTTTAAAATTTACTTTCGCGTCCTTATACATCTCATGCCATTTTTCATAAGTGAGATTGGGCTCTCTGACCGAGCTTCGGTAAAATTCACCTAAACCAAAAACATCGGAGTCCACTTCCTGACAATAAACGAGTATTTTTGCAAGGTTCTTGGACATACTTTTCTCGATTTCTTCTTCCAATTTCTGCACATTTTTTGGATTGTCCATATCCATATTTGCTTCTATTTCTAATAATCTTCCACGAACTGTGAATTGCATGTCGAATTCCGGTGTGTCCGGATTAATGAGTTTCAATTTTTTCTTCGTAGAGATAGTATCAATCACTACTGTAATATCTTCTTGAGATTCCTGTGTTTGTGAAGCTGGTAGTGATTCTTTAGGAATCTTCGTTTCAAACATGGCGGCCTTATGAAAATCTCTAGCCAATTTAAGGTAAAAACTATTTTCAGCCGATAATTTCCCGACCATTTTGTCTTTGTTGAATAAAGCAACTCCTGAAATTTCCACAATTTCATCCTTTCTTTTAATTATGGGTAAAGCAACGTCCCTACCTAGAGAGTAATAATCGTGTGCTACTTCATGAATAGTGGATGAAATCATTTGTTCGCTCTTGATGTTTTGTTCTAGCAACTTGAAGATATGGATTCCTATAT
>NZ_JBFUJC010000301.1:0-3885 GCF_056401595.1 Paenisporosarcina sp. P4_E4_2
GTACATGAATTCAAAGGAGATTTTGGCGAAGCCATTTTTGCTGGAAGACAGGAAACGAAAAATAATGTAAAAGGCTATTTTGTTGACGATGAAGATTCAAAGCATTTATTCCTCGGCTACAGTGTCGCGGCGATTCGTCTGGAAAAACAACTACAAGATGAAAACATACAAGTTGATGCTGAACATCCTTTATTTGTATATTTACCGTGTGGTGTTGGCGGGTCGCCTGGTGGAATTGCGTTCGGACTAAAACAGGTTTTTGGAGATTATGTACATTGTTTCTTTGTGGAACCCACTCATTCTCCAGCCGTATTAGTCGGGCTGCTGACAGGGGAAAAAGAAAAAGTATGTGTGCAGAATTTCGGAATCGATAACTTAACTGAAGGGGATGGCTTAGCAGTAGGAAGACCGTCATGCTTTGCTTCCTCTATTAGTGAGAAGCTCGTTAGTGGTATTTACACAATGGAGGATGAAGATTTATTTAAATTATTGGCCTTATTGTCGGATAGTGAAGGGATCCATCTGGAACCATCAGCCACTTCAGGTCTGATAGGACCGGGACTGATATTAGCGTCCGAATACGTGAAAGAAAATAACTTGAATACTTCTCAAGCCACACATATCGTTTGGGCAACGGGTGGAGCACTTGTACCAAAACATGACATGAAAAGATTTTATGAAAAAGGACAAAGCTTACTTTAATCCAGGTTTTATCATATATACACACAAAGACACCCCGAGCAGTTCTACGACTACTCGGGGTGTCTTGCTCTATTATATTCAGCTGAATACTAGATTATGACTGAGAGAAGTGAGAAAGGAATCTAGGCAATATCTCTTCCCATAGCAACCTGTAAAATATCAAACCACTGGTCACTTGTTAAAGATATATCCAAAGCCCGTATAGCTGATTCTATGCGTGGCATTTTGCCTGAACCGGCATAATTTGTGCCGGATGGCTGAGCAAACACGCATATAGGACTTCATCAATGCCAATTGCACCAACTTCCTTTCAATTTCTTCAAGCTTTTTACGCAATTTAATCGTCTTCTCATCTTATGAAGTGAGAATTGCTCCACCAGCCAACGGTCACCAAGCCGTAGGTGCCAATCGTTTCTTGGCATAAATCAAGCGTCCCATCTTCAAAGTTTTCAAGTTATTTATTAATAATCTTGGTTTAAAAAATAAATTTTAGAGGTATATGAATATTTAGTTAATACATAAAATTTAAGAATGAGAACTTAAAGGCAAAAACGGAGGAATAATAATATAGTATTTGACTATTTTATTAAGTAGTGAATATAATTTTATTAATTCTGAAAATTTCTGCTAGAATGAATTATACATAAGGGTTAAAATTTAGGAGGTCAAGAATGATTGCATTTAAAGAAGTAAATAAGTATTTTGGAGATTTTCACGTTTTGAAAGATATTAATCTCACAATCAATAAGGGCGAAGTAGTTGTCATAATTGGACCTTCTGGTTCAGGGAAAAGTACTTTGCTGCGTTGTATGAATCGGTTGGAAACAATTTCTGAAGGTACCCTTACTGTAAATGATGTTTCAGTAGGGGATAAAAAAACGGATATTAATAAGCTAAGACGCAATATCGGAATGGTATTTCAGCATTTTTATTTATATCCACACAAAACAGTGCTTGAAAACATCATGCTAGCCCCAATGAAAGTTTTAGGGCAATCTGCAAAAGAAGCTAAAGAAACAGCTWTGTACTATCTTGATAAAGTTGGAATATCTGATAAGGCCGATGCTTTCCCTTCCCAGCTATCTGGTGGCCAGCAACAGCGTGTGGCAATTGCACGTGGTCTAGTCATGAAACCCGAAATTATGCTTTTTGATGAGCCGACTTCGGCACTCGATCCCGAAATGATTGGTGAGGTTCTGGATGTTATGAAAACCCTTGCAAAAGAAGGAATGACGATGGCTGTGGTCACTCATGAAATGGGATTCGCTAAAGAGGTTGCGGACCGAATTGTATTTATGGATGAAGGAAAAATTTTAGAAGAAGCAGTTCCGGCTGAATTCTACGAGAATCCCCGTGAAGAACGGGCTCGTTTGTTCCTCAGTCGTATTTTAAATCATTAATAGGGGGTAATTGGAATGTTTCAGACAAAAAAATTATTAAAAATGGCTTTTGTATCTACAATGGCCGCTATTTTTCTTGCTGGTTGCAGCGGGGACGATAATGCAAGCGGAGACAAAGATGTACTTGCACAAATCAAAGAGGACAAAAAAATTGTGTTTGGTGTAAAATACGATACTCGTCTTTTTGGATTGAAAAATCCATCAACTGGCGAAGTTGAAGGGTTTGATATCGATCTTTCAAAAGCACTGGCAGAAGAAATGTTCGGCCCAGATGTTAAACCTGAGTACAAAGAAGTTACCTCGAAAACGCGAGTAGGACTCTTGAATAATGATAAAATCGATGCGGTTGTAGCTACGATGACAATTAATGAAGATCGTAAAAAAGAAGTTGATTTTACTGATGTTTATTTTGATGCAGGACAATCATTGCTTGTAGAAAAGGGAAGTAAGATTAAGGGCATTGAAGACTTAGCAAAAGGAACAAAAGTGCTTGCTGTTAAAGGCTCTACATCTGCAATAAATATTCGTGAGAAAGCTCCTGAAACGACTGTTCTTGAATTTGAAAACTACGCTGAAGCTTTTACAGCATTAAAATCTGGTAAGGGTGATGCCCTGACTACAGATGATTCTATCCTTTATGGCATGGCTGAAGAAGATCCTTCATTTGAACTTGTCGGTGGAACTTTCACGGAAGAGCCTTATGGAATCGCTGTTAAAAAAGGCAATCAAGAGCTTGTCGATGAGTTGAACAAAGCATTGAAAAGCTTAAAGGACTCAGGAAAATATGATGAAATCAAGGATAAATGGATTAAGAAATAATTATTTATATTAGGTTTCTTGTCAGGATGGGCAGTATTCCGTAAATAGAATTACGGACTGCTCATCCTGATTAATTAGGAGGAGATCGTTTGCTGGATTTCTCGATACTGACAGATAATATGGATTTATTTGTGGAAGGATTTAAAATAACCATTATTGCTAGTTTAATAGCATTGGTTTGTAGCTTTCTTCTTGGGACACTTATTGCAGTTATGCGAATTGCCCCATTTAAACCGCTAAACTGGATTGGAACGGCGTATGTGGAATTTATCCGTAATATACCTGTACTGGTCATTGTGTTTTTCACTTACTTGGCTGGTAGTTACGGCGGAATGACGGCAGGGATTATAGGATTGACTGTTTACACAGCGGCTTTTATTGCTGAAGCAATCCGTGCAGGGATTTTGTCAGTGCCAAAGGGCCAAATGGAAGCAGCCAGATCATCAGGACTGACTTACGGACAAGCAATGAGGACTGTCATCCTACCACAGGCAATAAAAATTGTTATCCCGCCCCTTGGCAATCAATTTATCAATTTGGTTAAGAACTCATCACTATTAGCCGTCGTGGCAGGTGGGGATTTGATGTATCAAGGGGATTTAATAGCTGCGAAGACATTCTCCACTTTTGATACATATATTTTCGTTGGTTTGTTTTATTTGATTTTAACTATACCTTTAAGTTTTGGCGTAGTATTTTTGGAAAAACGCCTGGCTAGAAGTAATTAAGGAGGTGCATAGATGGATTTCCTGGCACCGTTCACTGATGTATTAACACCGGCCAATATAAAATTTTTACTCGAAGGATTTTGGGTCACAATTAAGGTAGCTGCAATTTCAATTGTGCTTAGCTTTATAATTGGTGGTCTGATGGGGACAATTAGGTACGCGAAGATTCCTGTTGTTTCACATGTAGTTGCATTGATTGTTGAGACAATCCGTAACCTCCCTTTACTGTTGATCAT
>NZ_JBFUJC010000302.1:0-3882 GCF_056401595.1 Paenisporosarcina sp. P4_E4_2
GGATGAAATCATTGCACGTGCACATAACTTAAGAGAAACGACTCAAAACGCAACGACTCACGCAGAGTTGTTGGCAATCCAGCAAGCTTGTGCAAAAATCGGAAGTTGGCGTCTGGAAGAAATGACCCTTTACGTCACACTTGAACCTTGCCCGATGTGTGCTGGGGCAATATTGCAGTCACGAATTCCCCGGGTGGTTTACGGTGCACGTGACGTTAAAGCAGGTTGCGTCGACTCACTCTATCGATTGTTAAACGACGCTCGGTTTAATCATGAATGTGAGGTAACTGAAGGAATATTAGCCGAAGAATGCGGCGGAATTCTTACACAATTTTTCCGTAATTTGCGTGAACAAAAAAAGAACCGGAAACGAACTTAAGTTAAAGTTCATTTCCGGTTTTCTGCATTTTTCAATATTTATTTACTGATGATTTCTTTTCCACCCATATATGGACGTAAAACCTCAGGAATGATAACAGAGCCGTCTTCTTGTTGGAAGTTTTCCAAAATAGCAGCTACTGTACGGCCAAGTGCMAATCCACTACCGTTTAACGTATGCACAAATTCCGGTTTGGCATTTGGCTCACGACGGAAGCGAATGTTTGCACGACGTGCTTGGAAATCCTCAAAGTTACTGCAAGAAGAAATTTCACGGTACACGCCTTGTGCAGGAATCCATACTTCGATATCGTATTTTTTCGCTGCCGTAAATCCTAAATCCGCTGTACACATTTTCAAAACACGGTATGGCAAGCCCAATAATTGAAGAACTTTCTCCGCATGTCCTGTTAATTTCTCCAATTCATTATAAGAATCATCAGGATTCACAAAACGAACAAGTTCCACTTTGTTGAATTGGTGTTGACGAATCAAACCACGTGTATCACGCCCGGCAGAACCCGCTTCAGAACGGAAACAAGCACTGTATGCAGCAAAACCTTGTGGCAATGCATCTTTTGTTAAAATTTCATCACGGTAGAAGTTTGTTACCGTTACTTCAGACGTCGGAATCAAGAAGAAATCTTCTTTTTCAATTAAGAATGCATCTTCTTCAAACTTCGGCAATTGACCTGTACCTGTAAGACTTGCACGGTTTGCCAAATATGGAGGCAGCATTTCTTCATAGCCATGCTCTTCGGTATGAAGATCGATCATGAAGTTCATAAGAGCTCGTTCCAAACGAGCACCTAGACCACGATAGAACAAGAAACGGCTACCAGTTGTTTTTGCTGCACGTTCGAAATCGACAATATTCAAATCTGTCGCGATATCCCAGTGAGGTTTTGGTTCAAAATCAAATTCACGTATTTCTCCCCATGTACGATCTTCAATGTTATCATCTTCAGAATCCCCAACCGGAACGCTGTCATGTGGAATATTTGGAAGACGCATCATCATATCTGCAAACTTTTCTTCTACACTACGTAATTCTTCATCCAACACTTTGATTTCATCGCCTACTTGACGCATACGCAAGATTACATCGTCCGCATTTTCTTTATTGCGTTTCATAACCGCAATTTTTTCAGATGCCTCATTTCGTTCTGCTTTTAATACTTCAGCTTTGCCGATTAGTTCACGACGTTTAGAATCAAGCTCTGCAAATTGATCAAAGTTCCCTAAGTCTTCACCGCGTTTTTCAAGTTTTGCTTTCACTTCTTCGTAATTATCTCTTACGCGTTTTACATCTAACATGTATTTTCCTCCTTCGATTTCGATGATGGGAGATTAGTAACAAGCGTTAAAAAGACGTTTTAGAAATCGCCGAAAAGCGTTGTAGCCCACTCTTGCTCGACTCCTCCGGTGAGGAATCGAAAACTCGTTTTCGAATGAGTTTCTGAAGCGAAGGTGCGAGCTGGGCTACGAAGCTGGACAACAAAAAAAGCCCTCCATCCCCTTGGAAAGGGACGAGAGCTACCCGCGTTGCCACCCTGATTGATTTGTCCATGCGAACAAATCCACTTGTCTCATAACGGCTTTTCAACCGGCTGCAACTTACTAATTTTCAGTCGCGCAACTCCAGGACGGATTCACAAGTGTTTTTACCAGCTCGCACCACCCGCTGGCTCTCTTCAAAAAACGGAACTTGTTACTACTTCCCATCAACGTTTCATATGTGAAATTATCCATACTTTACTACAGGATATGTATTTTGGCAAGCTGTTATACAAGAAAAAACATCAACTTACTCCATTTAAGGAACAAGCTGATGTCTTTTAAATTTCAATAATTAATTTACACCCACTGCTGTAAATGCTGATTTCACACTTGCCACTTCACTGCTGCTTGCGCCATAAAGATCAGTCGCTGCTTGAACAGCTGCTACACGGTATTGGCTAAAAGTAGAGTTTGGTGTTAAATACTGTGTTAACGTACGGTAGAAAATTTTACCCGTTTTGTCATTGCCGATTCCTGCTACGCTGACACTGTAATGTGTGCCGCCATTTGCTAACAGGTATGCAGCTTTGTTGCTGATTCCACTGTTCGAGTGAACACCGCCATTATCCTGTGTTCCCACATAACGTTTCGAGTAATGATCCGGATCTCCATTTTTTGTTGGGTCTTCCATGGATCGTAATGCATCGCCTGATGTTCCCGGCGTATAAATGTCTTCTCCCATTAACCAGTCAGGATTGTTATTGAAATGATATTCTACTAACGTACCGAAAATATCAGACATTGATTCATTGATTGCGCCTGATTCATTTTGATAGACTAAATCCGCAGTTGTATCCGTCACGGCATGAGTCAACTCATGTGCGATAACGTCAAGCGATCCTGATAGAGGGATGAATGTAGAGCCATCTCCGTCGCCATACACCATTTGCGAACCGCTCCAGAAAGCATTGTTGTAATTGCGACCGTAATGTACGGTAGAAATTAATTGTGCCCCATTGCCATCATAGCTATTACGGTTATGGACATTTTTATAATAATCATATGTTTGGGCAGCGTAAGCGTGAGCATCAACAGCTGGTGCATCAACAGCCGCGTTCAACACATTATCTGTATCCAACCATAACGTTCCTGGTATTGATGTACGGTTTTTACCATTATACGTAAAGATTCCGTTTCCACGCGTACGATCCACCAAATATGAACCCTTGCTGTTCGTTACCGTATTAAATGACTTCGTATCACCTAAAACGCCCTTACCCGAACCTACTGTGTTGGTACCTGTTGGTGATGTAACACCAGATGTTGATTTTGCTTCATGAATCTGATTATACGAGGCTAAAATCTCCCCTGTTTGAGCATCTACGAAGTACTGATAGTTACCTGGTGATGGATATAAGAATTCAAACTCAAAAGCATACGCGTAGTTAGCTTTTCCATCTTTCACATAGATTACGAATTCTGGTTTTGCTTCTTTCTCAAGTTCTGGTGCTTCTCCTACTTTTGCTTCCAGATCTTTGGATGCAATCGCTTGAGCTTCAGCATGTTTGATTTTTGCGCCACTCTTTAAAGATTGTTTTTTATCTAATTCTGGTGCTAGTTCACCAGATACAGCTGTCAATACACCATCCGCATCAATATGCGCCGTTAATACTGATCCGAAAACTGGTACACCTTTATAAACTTGTTGTAATTTTACTAGAGTGAAGCCAGCTTCATCTTTTGTTTCATCTAGTACTTTGAAATTAGAATAAGAATCATTGCTGGTTTTATAGAGTCCTTGTTTTTCTGCTAAATAATTTAACACGATGTCTTTTGCTGCTTTCTTCGATGGGGCTGTTAGTTTACCAGAAATAAAATCCGGTGTATTGCTTTTTTGATTCATGTGGACTTTTTCAGAATTTGCATTTCCTGGTGCTGCCTGTACTGGGGCAATAGCTGCATATAATGCAACTGTGGCTGCTAAACTCTGACTCACGACTTTTT
>NZ_JBFUJC010000303.1:0-3853 GCF_056401595.1 Paenisporosarcina sp. P4_E4_2
ATATGATATGCAATCGTAGGGTACTCATTAAATATATAATTTCGTTGAGCAATGATAAAATAATGTACCATTATTAATATAATCAAATAGTAAATTACTGAAATCACTTGTTTATGTTTTTTGAAAATCAATAAAGATACTAAATATAAAACACCAGCTAGAGCATAGGTCTCCAAAATAGCAATCGCAAATACTATTATTTCCCTTTCCACTATAAACACACCCCTAAAAAAATTGTGCCTTAATAATAAGATAATTCACAATACCTTCATCAAAATCCTTTACCCCTAAAGTAAATTTCTTTTTCTGCTAACCTGCCACGTGTTAGTTCAATAAGAAAAAGAGCTGCCTAAGCACCCCGATGATCTTTAACTAAAGCATTAGTAACAGTTAGTTCAATATCTAGTTGATGTTTAATATGATTGTTTCAGTATGGCCATTCCATTCTATTGTCACTACAACCTCAGATTCTTCAATGATTTTGGCATTTGTTGGGTTAGCCTCTTTACTAGCTTTAAACGTTCCGTTTTCCTCCAATGTTAAACCGCTTCCACCAAAACCTCCTGCATTAGTCTCAACGTTATATTCAATTTCTCCAACTGAATTTACATCGTTTCCTTTATATTGAAGTTTTAATTCCTGTTCTTCCCATTCATCTTCGGTTTGAGTAACCTTTAATTCTCCCGTCCAATTATCAGACTCACCAGAGAAATCGAAAGTTTTATAGCCACATGCTGATAGCAAAAATGATACCAATACCAGCAACAATAATGTTGAAATCCTTCGACGCATAATACATCCCCTTTTGCTTTTAAAATCCAATTTTATACCCAAGCCCGATGATCAGTTAATCACCACTTAAAAACTTCAATGATTTACATATATTAACTTATTCAATACCATTCCAATAATCCCTTCATATAGAACTAAACTTCCTCGTTTTTAGAATAAGAAATGAAAAGGTATGAATTTACTTGTATTCCTTTAATAATTTATGCTGGCTATGTTTTGGGGGAGAATGATTAATAATTTAGTGATAATAAAACAAGGAGAATACCAAACAACAAAACCAGTATTAATATATTTCTTATTGAACTAATCGGTTCGGTGAGTGACAAAAAAAGAGCTGTTTAGGCAGCACTTTAATCTTTAAAAAAGCTTTCGTTAGTTCAACAACTCATAAATCATAAGGTTGAAATACAAGCGATTTTCCTTGATACATTTTGTCACGATTGAAAAGCACCCGTCCACAATAGTTATCTTCCAGATATAACGGGCTCTAGGAATAGAAAAAACCCCGTATAGGTCACTTTTTTAAAGTGTCCACTATTAGGGGTTCAGTTCATGGTTCAGTAATCATCTCTGTTATTTCTATTCAATAAAGTTTATTTTATTTTCCTGACACCATTCAATCGCAATTTGTTTAAAACACTCATCACGGTATGAATACCATTGATCTTCTTTTTCAAAATCTATTATTTTGTCCTTAAACCTTCTAAAGGCACCCTTACCCTTAATGGCCCTTAATAAAGATTCCTGCATCCGTTGATCCCTTACTTTTAAACTGAAGTTTTCCATTATTTCATATTCATTCACTGCATATTTAGTAGGTAACTCTATATAGTTTTCAAAGTTTTCAACCACATCAATTGCATTCATTCTATTTTCTTGTTCCCATTCAGGTAAATGATCAAATGGTTCTTCGTCTTCGGCAGCTCTCAAGTCCTCAGATGTAACTATAATTATTTCACCCGTATTAATATTTAGTAATGAACGTGACTCTTCAAACTGTACTTCCATTTCCTCAATTATATCTTTTAGACTGACTTGTATATTCATTATTAGATCACCTTTAGAAGTTTTTTACTATCCCGTTAGTTAAACAAAGACTGTTTATTTATTATTCGTCCTGATTCATTTATTTTATTAACTTACAACCTCCTTGATTCCATTTCTTTAATAAAATCATTCGGCTGGAACACTTCTTCAAACAATGTGGTAACTCTTGTAACTACTTGATCAATTCTTCCTTCAGTTCCGCTTTTATATGGCTCGCCTAGTTCGAACCTTAGATGCAATTCACTTGTTAGGTTAGGAAAATTACTGTCTATGTACTCCAATATTTTTTCCTTCATTGGAATCTTTCCCTTAATAAATTTTGAATAAACACCATCTGCTTGTAAATTCGAGCCCTCTTTTTATATTACCTTATTGAAGTAAAGCACCCGTTCGTATTATAAGGTCAGCCAGATATTTCTGGTTGACCTTTTTTTATATCGATATATGATGACGGTAGCCGGGGTAGAACGTAAGCACCCGTGGGGCAAATGATCCCGTCAACTAAACAGTTCGCCCCCTACTTGTAGAAACATGATTGAGGCTGGTTGGGACTATGATCTCGTATAACAAGCGAAGCTATGATACTACATGAAGGTTTAGGGGTTACCGGTTAATTGTATGAGAAGGAGGAGAAAGATGATGAATCCAGTCATTGGTCTGGATGTGGCAAAAGGTGAAAGTCAGGTTCAAGCATTCTTGGATAAAAAGCAACCGTACAAAAAGAGCTTTAAAGTAGCACATACACTTGAGGGGCTGACAAGCCTTTTAGAATTTATTAGGGAAATAGAAGATGTATCTGGAAAACGGCCACCCATTGTGTTGGAATCCACAGGACATTATCATATACCAGTTGTCCAATATTTCGAGGACAAAGGATTCTTATTGATAATGGTAAATCCACTCGTTTCATATCGAGCAAAGAGTTCTAGTTTACGTAAGGTAAAGACTGATCTCATTGACGCTCGGCATCTCTGCGAGATGTTCTATAAAGAAGAACTAGAGCCTTATAAACAACGAGGAATCCAACTCTTAAACCTACGAAACCTTACAAGGCAACACGAGAACATTACAGGTATGTATGTACAAACCAAACTGCAATTCCAATCCGTTCTTGACCAGGTATTTCCTGAATATTGTGGGGTTTTTGGTGACCTATATTCAATTGTTTCTTTATTAACATTACAAAAATTCCCTACTTCAGAGGAAGTTTTGGCCGTTGACGAAGAAACAATCGCGAAGAAAATAAAAGAATTATGTAAAAGCCGGTCTCAGCTATGGGCAAACAATCAGGCAAAAAAATTAAGAGCTGCAGCAAATCGCAATCCGTTTCAAAAAACCTTATACAATAGCCTTACCTTGAGTATTGATATGTATATAAATATGCTTCTTGAATACAAAAAAACTCTATCCAACCTTGTAGAAGAGATAGATGTTTTAGCAAAAAGTATTGAAGAATATGAGATTCTCCAATCCATCCCCGGTATCGGCGAGAAAATCGCTGCAACGATTATTTCTGAGATTGGGGAAATTGATCGGTTTAATCACCCTAAAAAACTAGTTGCATTTGCAGGAATTGATCCAAGTGTTTTTGAATCTGGTACATTCAAAGGTACTTTGAATCGGATTACCAAAAGAGGTTCTAGTAGACTACGACACGCCTTATATATGGCCGTTAAATGTGCCATTCGTGATTGTCGCAAGAAGAAAACGACAGAGGAACTCATTCCTCGAAATAAGAAGTTACGAGAGTTTTATGATAAGAAACGCGAAGAAGGAAAGCCCTTTAAGGTAGCTGTGATAGCATGTGCCAATAAACTTTTACATTGGATTTATGCACTATTAACAAGAAAATCTACTTTCCAAGATATAGCCTAGTTTAAAATCACAACTAAATAATCCAGTACTTTCCAAACGTTCATTTGGAAGGTTATTTGGTATGCACAAATTTAGTATAGCATGAACTATTTTTAGTTTTCATTAATAAATATTGACAAACTATTGGCTGGTTTAGTTG
>NZ_JBFUJC010000304.1:0-3842 GCF_056401595.1 Paenisporosarcina sp. P4_E4_2
CCACCATACTGATTCTTCAATTTTACAGGAAGTGGATTAACATGATTAAGATAAATCAATGACGAAACGGCATCAATCCGAAATCCATCAACATGATAGATATCCATCCAAAACATTGCGTTTGAGATTAGGAAGCTGATGACTTCGGGCTTGCTATAGTCAAAGCTATACGTTCCCCAGATTGGCCTCTCGGCGCGCATGGGATCTGCTGATTCGAAGAGAGGCGTTCCGTCGAACCTCCCAAGACCATGGCCATCCTTGCAAAAATGGGCAGGCACCCAATCAAGAATTACACCAAGGCCCTTCTGATGGCATTTGTCTATAAAATACATTAATTGCTCAGGTGTACCGTATCTGCTAGTTACTGAATAATATCCAGTTATCTGGTAACCCCATGAACCATCGTACGGATGCTCCATGACAGGCATCAACTCAATATGTGTAAAGCCATTATCAATTGCATAATCGACTAATTCGTCTGCAAGTTCTTGATAACTATAAAACTCACCATTTTCTTTTTGTTTCCATGAAGCCAAGTGAACTTCGTAAATCATCATCGGTTTGTTGTAAATATCTTTCTTTATTCGCTGTGTCATCCATTTTTGATCTTGCCATTCAAATGTAGTTAAATTGTAGATGATAGATGCTGTAGCAGGTCGCTGCTCCGAATAAAAGGCATACGGGTCTGCTTTTAATTCCTTCCGCCCATCCGGTCCTGTAACCTCATATTTATAAATGTCTCCATGTGCAAGCTCGGGAATAAATAGTACCCATATTCCAGAATTAGATAAACGGTCCATTCGGTTCTGGGTACCATTCCAATTATTAAAATTACCCACGACGGATACCTGCTTTGCATGTGGAGCCCAAACCGCAAAACGCACACCTTGAAAATCGTTCTCATGAATGATATGAGCGCCGAGCATTTTATAGCTTTCAAACAGTGTTCCTTCATGGAAAAGATATACATCAAAATCACTTGGGTATGGCCGGTTATTCAACTCAATAATTCCTTCCATTTCAACACCTCTTTCATCCTATGATTATTTCTATTTATTTACCATTTCTTCTCTTTAATTATTCGCCATCTATCAAAAAACACCTTTAAATTGTTTAGATTTTTGTAATAATTAAGAATTTTAGACAAAATAAAAAATCCTTCATGGATTGGAGGATTTTTTATAACATTCTATTTTCGTGAACTCTTCTTATATTCGGGTAGCTGTACATTAGTTATTAGCTGAGTTCCCACACACCATACTTTTTCAAATTTTGAGAATGACTGATGTCAAAAGTGGATAAAAAATATATTATTTCTGTTCCAAAAGAAACTTTAAGTTTAAACCTGTATGTTAATCTCAATCATTTCCTGTCAATTGTGAAGTAGGCATACTTATCATACGGTTTAAAAACAGATAGGAGAGGGAGACGGACCAAGCTAGTGGTGTGTTGCCATTTGGCACATTTTTCCCGCCAATATATAATTCAGGAACTGCCCAATTATTTGGTACGATTCGTTCCGTTTTATTTACATATTCATAAGCCTTATCATACATGCCCAGTTCAAAATAGCACAATCCTAGCCAAGGTAGTCCGAAGCACCATTCAGCTTCGCTTCCTTCGTTGTAATACTGATCGTTCTGATATCGAATACAGCCATATGTCCGCTCAAGGCGTTCGGAGACCAACTCGACTATCTTAAGCGCCGTTTTCCTTTCAACTATCCGATACGGATAGATAAGTGAAAGCAGCGATAAGTCTGTTTCTTTCGTTTCACTTTCCCGTGGTAAAAGAAACCGCAGCGTCTCCTCACCTTTTTGAATCAGTTCATCCTTAACATTAACGAGCATTTTCACCGCACGCAGGCCTGCCACGCATGCACCTACACTTGAAGCATGCAGTTCCATATTCTCTTCCCACATTCCATTATCCTTTGCCTGCCAGTATTGAAGACACTCTAGATAGTCAACAAGTTTCTGGACAATAGCGAGATCTTTGTCATCACGGATAACCTTTTGTCCGTGGCTCACACCCACCCCTACTCCCCATAAGAACGCTCCAATTGCATCATTCTGAGCATGCCCCCATTCTTGGCTCATTTCCTTTAATTCTGTGGAATACCGTGAGTGAATATATTCAAAAAGATAAACCGGTTTTTGTTCACGGTGAATGTCGATTTTCCATTCATAGGTTTTAAATAGATCAAATAATGCATGATATGCTTTTTCATACCGCTCAGATTGGCTTTGCAAAAAAGGCAACACCGTATATACGACATCACGTATCCAAACAAAATTGTAGTCCTTTGAAATACTGGCAGTGTAAGCACCGTTCGATAAGCGCATCCGATCTAAAACCTCAATTGCATTGTTGATTTTCATATATTAAAACCTCCTATTAAATTCTACCTTTATGGTGATTGTTCACCATTTGCGTTTATTCTAGACAAACTTTTCCACCCAATATATAAAAGCGTTTCCATTATGCATTTAATAAGCCCACAAAAGAAGTTTAAATATTTATATTTTATGTAGTAGAATGTTAATTGGATAAGCAAGCAGACCAAATTCATCGAATAAACCGACTCAAATTTAACGTACTCCTCCGGAATTTGGGACATGCGCAAATGTACGATAAACATCTAGAACGTTAAAGAAGACCAATTCAAAAAAGAGCAGAATCTGCTCCCTTTCCGTGGACGAACTGGCAATCCTTCTCGCTCGTCCCTCACTGTGGGGTCTTGCCTGCCCGTGATTCTGCCGGAGTGTCGCAGATTCCCTTTCAAGTTCCAAGAAACTTGTTTCATAAGCTATAGAAAAGCCCTGTTAAAGATTGCTTCTATTGATTAACGAGAGAGTGGATTTGCGCCTAGCGTAAATGTACGATAATCGGAAAGTAAGATTAGAGCCTAAAAAAATAGAACAAAAAAAGCCATCTCAATGTATTGAGATGGCTTTTTGTATTATTTTTGAATGAATTGTTGTGTCCAGTAATTACCGTTTGCATCGTATCCAATACCAATATGAGTATAAGTACCGTTCATGATATTTGCGCGATGTCCTGGTGATTCCATCCATCCTTTAACGACTTCAGCTGCCGTTTTTTGACCCATTGCGATATTTTCAGCAGCAGCCTTGTATTGAATGCCTTTAGCTTTCATTTGATCGAATGGGGATCCCATTGTTGGACTTGTATGTGAGAAATAGTTATTCTTGCTCATATCTGCTGATTTTGCACGAGCAGAGTCCATCAAAGCAGCATCAGTTGCTAGTGGTTTCAATCCTTCTTTTGCACGTTCTTGATTCGTCAATGTAAGAACTTGTTGTTCAATTGAAGAAACATTACCTGATGCTTGTGCTGCAGGAGCTGCCGGAGCTGCCGGTTTTTCAGCAGTTTGTGTATTTGTTGCTGGCTTTTGAGCCACCGGTTTTGCAGCAGGTGCTGCAGGTGTTGCTTTTTGTGCAGCAGGCTTAGCTGTTTCAGCTGGTTTTTGTGCAACTGGGTTTTCTTGAGTAGTTTTAAACCCTGCAGCATATAGCTGCGTATAAAGTTGATCTAACAACTGTTTTTCTATATTTGAAGACTCCACCGGTTTTGCTAGAGTACGTGCGGACCAGTTATTAGTATTCTGAGTCTGACACGTGGGGTTATTTGATGAAAATGAAGCTTCTGCGGTCGTACCTTGACTGAATGAGAACACCATAGCTCCCATTGTTAAACCTAGTAACATTTTTTTCATTTGTTATTCCCTCCTCTGCCACCTAGTCTATCGGCTAAATCTATGAAAAAAATACCCATTCATTTCCACTGTTTCCATCAGAAATGAAAATGTACTCTCATAG
>NZ_JBFUJC010000305.1:0-3816 GCF_056401595.1 Paenisporosarcina sp. P4_E4_2
TATAAATCATGTATTGGTATTGTAACCCGCTATCTGTTGTAATGGTTTCTGAAGTGGAAGCAACATCCCAGCCGTCTTCATAAGGTGGGAAAAACGTATCTCCTTCAAACTCATTCTGAATAAGCGTGACATAAATCARGTCTGAATATGGTAGAACTTCTTTAAAAATTTGCTCCCCACCAATGATCATGACTTCTTCATGATGCTTTCTTGCAATCTCAATCGCTTCTTCAATCGAATGGACAATTGTTACTCCTTCCGGATTATAAGAAGTATTCCGTGTAATCACTATGTTCAAACGGCCAGGCAAAGGACGTCCAATGGATTCAAACGTATTGCGTCCCATCACAATGGCCTTCCCCATCGTTTTTTCCTTAAAATAAGCCAGTTCATTTGGAATATGCCATGGCATTTTATTGTCTTTGCCAATTACGCGATTCATATCATGTGCAACGATTAATGAAATCATAAAACTCCTTCTCTCTACACCGCAATCGGTGCTTTAATTCGTGGATGTGGATTGTATCCTTCTACTGAAATATCCGAGGTTTCAAAATCAAATATGGACGTCTTATCACTTGAAATCGACAATGTGGGCAAATCACGAGGCTCCCTCGCAAGTTGTTCGTTCACTTGATCCATATGATTTGAATAAATGTGCGCATCGCCTAGTGTATGGACAAATTCGCCGACTTCCAGATTGCATTCCCTTGCAATCAAATGGGTCAATAAAGCGTAAGAAGCAATGTTAAAAGGTACACCCAAGAAAACATCAGCACTTCGCTGATACAATTGACATGACAACTTGTTGTCGGCAACATAAAACTGGAAAAATGTATGACACGGAGGCAAGGCCATTTGATCTACTTCAGATGGATTCCATGCAGTGACAATATGTCGTCTCGAATCTGGATTGTTTTTTAGTGACGTGATGAGATTCTTCAACTGATCAATTGATGTCCCATCAGCCGATGGCCATGAACGCCATTGACGGCCATACACAGGACCAAGATCCCCATAGTTTTTCGCAAACTCATCATCGGACAGAATTCTCTCCCTGAAAATAACCATTTGCTCATCTACAATTTGTTGAAATGCTTCATCTTGTGCTGCACGCAAACCAAAGTCCGTCATATCCGGACCATTATAGTCTTCGCTATTTACCCATTTTTCAAAAGCCCATTCATCCCAAATATGGTTGTTTTCAGCGATTAACGTTTTTACATTGGTATCCCCTTTTAAAAACCAAAGCAATTCAGAAACAATCAATCTCATTGCTGTCCGTTTCGTTGTCATTAAAGGAAATCCTTTCGTTAAATCGAAACGCATTTGATAGCCGAAAATACTTTTTGTACCGGTTCCCGTACGGTCATCTTTTACTGCACCATTAGCCAGAATTGTTTTACAAAGTTGCAAATACTGATCCATATATATAACCTCCAGAAATTTAGATGTGAAAAAACCTTTTTCAGCGACATGCATTGAAAAAGGTCTTATGCATTATGATAACCACTTTGGTGGCATGTTTTTCGACCAATAAATATCACCTAACATGTAGTGTTTGGCGAATTCATCTGACGATGTATGGTAATGAAAATTAAAATAATAACCGTCTTGWGGTCGGTTCTCCGTTCTTACATGAAAACGGATTACATCGGATTTCGTTGTTGTATCAAAAATGTGGAAAATCTTTTCACTGTGATCCCCGGATGGGTTTTCACTGATTGCCAATGAGTTGAGTGTTTTGTTGTCCATTTCAAATAAAGTCATTTCAATCGCTTCTTGAATTYTCGGGAAGATGACTTCGTCAAATTCATTGGTGATAACGGGACCAATACGTGAGCCGAACTTAACTAATGATTGCTCTTTTGCTTGAACAATGGCATCTCCAAGAAAAGTAGATGGTGCTTCTTCAGACCATTCCACAGCATATGTAGGTTGCGTATTGTGGGAAGAAATCGATTTTTGGTTCGCTTTTTCATCCAGTAAGTTTTCCCAAATTACATGGTTAGGCGATATTACACCAAATGTCAGAAGTGCAACTGCAATTACTAACGTTTTCTGAATCCAATTTTTCATCCATTATCACCTTCAAGTTTGTACAATTTTTAACAAGATTCTATAAGTTATACGAATTGAATCACGAAAAGGTTTCATCTTTCTATAATTCATTGTACAATAAAAATGTAGAAATCGCTTCGTTTTTTAAGTAGGAGGAATTATTATGGACATGCATACAGTGATTGGAATTGGAATGTTACTTTTGCTCGCGTACTTGACTTCTTTAAACTTTACAGACTGAACATGAAAAGCTGCAACTCATTCATTGAGTTGCAGCTTTTTCTATGAATCCATAATGAAATTTTGTATTTGGCCGTTTGATTTGTTCAAAACCAAACTGTTCGAACCAAGGTGAGCCAAAATGCGCCTTTAACACTACTCGCTTTTTAGCAACGCGTTTTGCTTCCTCTACCCATTCTTCGTTTAAAGCATCCTGAATCCCCAATGCCCGCAATGGACTTATATTTACTGACTCCGTAATAGAAGTTTCAAACATAGGGTCCATATAAATGACATCAACAGATTTGTCTGCTAGCTGCTTCAAATAAGTAACAGCATCAGAAGAAATCACTTGAATGCGATTCATGAGGCTTTGATATTCCGTATGATCAGTTCGCCCTCCATGAAAAGCTTCATGTAAAATAAACGCAAGCACAGGATTAGCTTCGCAGCCATGAATGGTGCCAGTCTCTCCTACTGCATATGCGGCCAACAAACTGTCCGATGCATAACCAAGTGTACAATCCAGGAAAGAATCCCCGGTTTGCAGTTGACATACATCCAGCAAAGGATCATGTTCTCCTCTTGCCACTCGTTTCAATCGGAACATTGCGGAGCTTGGATGATAAAAGAACGGTTCTTTTGAGTTTAACGCATGATACTCCCAGCGACTTTTAGCCGCCACGAGCACATTACTTTGATAATGTTGCTGTAATTGAGTGACAGTTCTTTTCTGACGGTCGATATAAGACAATCCCAATTTGCTGGCAGCATTTTTCGCGAACTGTATCGTCAAATCGGTTGGCCTGCCAGCAGTAGTTACAATCGTTTTCACGCAGATGTAACTTGGTTCAATACTTGAACTAAATGATCTTTGATTTGTTCCATCGGAAACCCTTCAATTTGTTCACGCGGAATGAAGTAAGCTAGTTGACCATCTTTCACAACTGCAATTGAAGGTGAACTTGGTGGCACTTCTTCAAAGTAAGCGCGCATTTGATAAGTCGCTTCCTGGTCCTGTCCTGCAAAAACAGTTACCAAATGTTCAGGCTTATTTTCCACTTCTGTTAATGCCTCAGAGACTGCCGGACGTGCCAATCCAGCTGCACAACCACAAACTGAATTAATTACCACTAAAGATGTTCCCTTAGCCTCCGCCATATGTTCATTCACCATATCGGCAGTTGTCAATTCCTTGAAGCCAACATTCACTAGTTCTGCTCTCATGGGTTTAACTACTTCTTTCATGTACTCATCGTATGCATTCATATATTTCGCCTCTTTCGGTTTCAATTGCTTTATTTGACGTAATCTTTTTCATTCTTTATCATAACGTGTATTTCGAATGATTTCACTTATTCTAGATGTTTTAATAGAAATGGTAATGAGAATTGCAAAAATGTTAGCAAATGTGATACGAATCACTAATGCTAACATTTTTCCAAAAAATTTCACTTAAAAACTACTGATTTCTCGCTTCCGTCATTTGTTTCCAAACAGAGCCTTTTGCTTCTTCGCCTTGCTCGATGCGGGCAA
>NZ_JBFUJC010000306.1:0-3806 GCF_056401595.1 Paenisporosarcina sp. P4_E4_2
GTGTAGGCAATATAAGTTTGTGGATCATATGGCATTCTCCTTAAAATGAATCACTATTCACTCTATTGTACAATTTTTACAAGTTCGCGTCACTTTTAAGATTAGTGAGAAAAATGAGGAGTAACAACGAAATCACGAAAGTTGAACAAAAATGGAAAAGTTGCACCCAACTCTGCATACAATGAAATAATTATCTTTCGAATTTTTATTCATCAGTTGACAACTCTTCGTAAACAAGCCTATAATTTCAATAATTTAGAACGTTCAGGCTTTGATAAAGAACAGTAATCGTGTTGAAGGAATATAGAGAGTGTGTTCACCGGCTGAAAGACACACTTCCCGCTCACAGGATGAACCTACTTTGGAGCCGCCATGCAAACATGGCCGTGCCTTCGCGATAAGAAGGAACAAGTTGTGCTCCATGTGGGGCAAAACAAGGTGGTACCGCGGAAACATGCGTTTTCGTCCTTTCATTAGGACGGGAGCGCATTTTTTTATACAAAAAAGGAGGAGTAACAATGAAAACGATTGTATTTGTTGGAGCAGGTTCGATGGCGCAAGCGATGATTCATGGCTGGATGAAAGAGGCAACTGTTGCCCCTCAGAACGTATTTGTTATGAACAAATCCGATCGCAAGAAGTTGACTTTCCTTCATGAAACATACGGAGTACAAGTCGTTTGTGAAGACAAAGAAATATTGAAAACGGCAGATTTGATTATCTTGGCAATGAAACCGAAAGACGTTCAGGCGGGCATGCAGGCAGTTGCCCCTTACCTTTCGAAGACTGCAGTAGTGTTATCGATTCTAGCAGGAGTTCCAATGTCGACAATCGGGCAAGGACTGGGCGAACGTCCGATTGCCCGTTGTATGCCGAACACCTCAGCTACCATCGGGATGTCTGCAAGTGCGGTGGCCTGGAATGAACAAATGAATCACACTGATAAAGAGGAAATTATGCAACTGCTGCGTACTATTGGATCCGTCATTGAAGTGGAAGAAGATCAGCTGCATGTCATTACGGCTTTATCAGGCAGCGGTCCTGCTTATGTCTATTATTTTGTGGAAGCCTTTGAAAAAGCGGCGGTCGCAAGTGGGCTTGCCCCACATGTTGCACGTAACTTACTTGTCCAAACTTTGGCTGGTTCAGCAGAAATGTTAAAACAGTCAACCGAWTCACCAGCTACACTTAGAGAACATGTGACAAGTCCAGGAGGTACAACAGAAGCCGGAATCCAAGCTTTACAGGAAAAAGGATTTATCGACATGCTTGGAAGTTGTTTGAACGAAGCCGAAACACGTTCCCGTGAGCTTGGAAAGCGCTATATTTAGGACAAATTTGCTATAATACCTCATATACATAAAAGGAGGAATAGCATTTTATGGCAAAAGCTAAATTATTCGAAGAATATTCAATCAAAAATATCACATTCAAAAATAGAATCGTGATGGCACCGATGTGCCAGTATTCAAGTCATAATCAAAATGGGCATGTTGAAGATTGGCATCGCGTCCATTACCCAACACGTGCAGTTGGCCAAGTAGGATTGATTATTCTAGAAGCAACGGCAGTCTTACCCGAAGGCCGAATTTCTGTAAAGGATTTAGGCATATGGAGTGATGAACACACAGCAGGTTTGACTGAACTTGTTCAATCCATGAAATTACATGGATCGAAAACGGGCATCCAGCTAGCACATGCCGGTCGTAAATCAACGGTGGATGGTGACATTTTTGCCCCTTCCCCTCTTGCATTTAATGACCAATATAAAACACCAGTTGAGATGTCAAAAGAAGATATTGCTAACACAGTCAATGCTTTTAAGGCTGGGGCAATTCGTGCCAAAGAAGCTGGATTCGATGTCATTGAACTGCACGGTGCACATGGGTACTTAATCAATGAATTTTTATCTCCATTAACAAATAAACGTTCGGATGAATATGGCGGCWGTGAGGAAAACCGCTACCGCTTGCTTCGCGAAGTGATTGACGCAGTTCGTAGCATTTGGGAAGGTCCATTGTTTGTCCGCATTTCCGCACATGATTATACGGAAGGCGGCATGACACCAGAAGCGTATGTAACGATGACCAAGTGGATGAAAGAACAAGATGTTGATTTGGTTGACGTAAGCTCGGGAGCAAACGTTCCTGCAACCATCGAATCATTCCCTGGCTACCAAGTTACGTTTGCTGAAACGATTAAACATGGGACTCCGATTGCTACAGGTGCAGTCGGGATGATTACTTCTCCACTTCAAGCTGAGGAAATCCTGAAGAATAATCGTGCTGATTTAATCTTTTTGGCACGTGAATTATTACGCGATCCATACTGGCCATATCGTGCAGCAAAAGAACTACGCACGGAAATCAAATCACCGCTCCAATATGAACGCGGCTGGCTATAAGAATATGGAATAACAAAAGGGTCCTTTTGCTAACGGGTTCTGTTTCGAAATACAAAATTTAAATAAGAAGCAATGCAAAAGGGTTATCAATTCGTATATGAATTGATAACCCTTATTTTATTATTATTACTTTTATTCTGTAAAATTCTCATCTCTTGACAACCAAAAGGTAACTCAAAAAGAATTGGTACGCTTCCCGGCCTTAGTTTCATTTTTAATAACACTCACTTCTTTTTTTGTGAAATTTTCGTTCGTACTACACAACAATTCAATTTAAAACATATCATGCGAAGAATGTGCTTAATATGCATATTACAATTGTTTAAAGGTAGGTCGACTTATGAGTTCACCAATTGATTACACCTCAAAAAATACGCAGTTTACTTTTGATGTTAATAAAAGTCCTTTCTTTAAAAAAGATAACCAAAACTTAATAAATATTTTAGGAAAACAGCAATTAAATACTTTGAAAAATTTATCTTTACTTGATATTTACCTTAGTGCCACCAATGTCGTCGAGCCACATTATCACCCTAATGCTGAAGAGCTTGTTTATTGCATTTCTGGAGCAGTAGCTGTTTCATTACTAAATCCATTTACTAGGCAATTTCAAAATTATTCAATTACTCCAGGGGAAGTTGTCAACATCCCCCAAGGCTGGTGGCATTATGAATTTGCCACAGAGGATTCCACACATCTACTTGCAATCTTTGATGCCCCAACGCCTGAAGTAATTCTTGGTTCCGATATTTTGAAGCTGACACCTGCAAGTATTATGGCGCATACCTATTGCTTGGATAAAAGGGAATGGAAAAAAGCCATCGCCCCGCTTGATCCCCCTACTTATATCGGACCACCTACGAGCTGCATAAAGACTGAAGAAAGCAATGTGCTTTATTCAAATAACATTAATCAATGTGATAGCCGTGTATTTCCAACGCAAGAATATAATCCCTACCCCAATCATTAAAGGAGTCCTTTTAATTCCATGGCAAAAGAAGATTGTATACTTAATTGTTCAGCCTATAGGAACCTATCAATATATTATTGAAGACGTGCATGGGGATTCTATTAACTGCAAAAATCCCTCAAACAAAAAAATGACTGCCGATTAAAGGCAGTCATTTCAGCTTGTTGACAAAAGAATAATAATTAATATAAAAGWATAAAAAWTGAGTTCTTATTTTTTGCACTCTATCGAAAAASATTRTKGTCGGCTATTTCTTTCGCTTTCCGCGGACGAAACGCTAGCCTCCTCGGCTCTTAAAAATCCTATGCTTCTGCGGTTACTCGTCGCAAACGAATTGTGCACAATTCGTTGCCTGTGGGGTCTAGCTTGTTTCGTTTTTCCGCAGTAGTCTTCAGAAATAGACAACCACCTTCCAACTTAAATATTTTGCAG
>NZ_JBFUJC010000307.1:0-3797 GCF_056401595.1 Paenisporosarcina sp. P4_E4_2
TAGCTGGAGGACGTCCCCACCAGATCGGATATATGAAAACTATTTTATCGGCCCAAATAATTTGTTCTCTATACTTTTCAAGTTGGGGATCGGAGTGCATATCCCTTCTGCGTTTTTTCTCATTGAAAACTAGGATCGGATTAAACTCCTCTTTATATAAATCCAGCACCTTTATCTCCGCTTTATTGGGGTTCTCACTGCTTCCTTGGATGACCTTTTGAAAAAATGCATAACTTAGGCTCTGATGATTTGGATGAGTATATATTACAAGCGTTCTCATTGTGCCACCTCTTTACTTATCATTTGATAAACAAATCGTAACACACTCTTTTTTAGTTATCAAATGATAATTGTATTATAACAACTATTTTGTTATATTGTCAGTAAGAGGTGATCCTTCTGGACAAAAAAGCTTTATTTCATAAATTTGTGGCCTTTACTACTTCTGTACATCAAGTGACGCATGAAATTACAAAAGATGTTAAATCCGATTCTATTACCCCCGTTCAACATAGTATTCTTGAATATATAGCGGTTAGTCAGCCCGTTACCATTAGTCAAATTAGTGATTGTCAGAATATGTCCATGCCTAACACGAGCCGTGAACTGAAAAAACTAAGCGAAAAAAATCTATGCGAAAAATTTGCCGTTGCCGAGGATCGACGAAAGCAATATATCCGTCTTTCCAAAGAAGGCGAAGTCATGATGAACGAAGCCTTTAAACATATAGAAGCCCGTTTCCTGCAACGGATAAAGGAGGCGTCCGATGAAGATTTGGAAGAAATTAATCGGTCGCTGGATGTGCTTCACTCAAAAGTGTTTTATTCAAGTAAATCATTATGAAGGTGAAAGGCCTATCGTGCTGCACCTCCAAATACGACAAACTCTTTCCCTAAATGGGAGGAGCTCGTCTTTTAACTTGCAAGAAAATCTCTATCCCGTTACTTGAATAAGAGAAAGACTTTACTCCTTATTGAAGTAAGCGCAAGTTTATGGAATGTTTTATGTGATTTTTCTTAAAGAAAAGCACTCATTGATCGATCCTGTTTCCAAACTTATACGTCGATTGGCTTGTGCTACCCCTAAAACAGAAAAAGGCTAAATCATAAGATTTAACCCTTTCACTATTTAGAATTTCTATTTATCATATAACTTAATCCCACTTAGTTCATTGCTATTAAAACTTATAAAAAGCAAAAGACGATTTAACCTTTTTAGAGGCTAAATCGTCTTTTCTTTATAAAATCGCCCCGAAGTTTTTTAAAAATATGAAGTCATTCCAATTATCGAAACCACTTCTATAGCAGCGTCGGTTCCGCAAAGGGCAACGATTTCTGCTCGTATTTATTTATTTTTGAGCCCCATCATACTTAAATTCCCACTTTAAAGTCATTGGTTCATAGAACTTTTCAACATCTTCAGCGTGACGAGATAAATCAGGTTCGCTGATTTGAAAAGTTAATTCATAATTACCAGGTTCAGGTAATAAAACATTAGAAGCATAATGTGGGTCACCTGCTACCATTTGATACAATTGCCCTTGATCTACATCTTCATCTGTATCAAGATTATGTATCTTATAGCCATTTGTTAGATATGGAATCCATTCACCTTCATGAAATCCAAAAGAATTGTTTTTTGCTGCATGAATGTCGGCTTCTAAGTGAATGTTTCCTTCTTTTCCTCCACGCTCAACAGGAGCTACTTCAACTGAATGGGGCAAATAAACAGCATTAATCTCCATTCCATTTTTAATTACCTGACCAATCATTACATCTTCTCCAGCTTGACCTTCATGTTCAGAACCATGTTCTTTCTGATTAGTGCAAGCCGATAATACTAGAATTACTAATGATGCCAAAAATAAGATTAAGTATCTTTTCACAAGCTATCCCTCCCCATATCGATTTTATTTATCATTTCTAAACTTTGTTCGAACTGCTCATTTTAATTCCAGAGTTTTTTCAGCGGAACTCGGAATTTTGTATCTCTAAGTCTGTTAATAGTTAAGGAAAATAAATGATCTATTTTGAAATATTGATCCAAGCTTAAACTATAAATCTGTCTTTCTCTTAGTAACAAGCAAAATGCGCTTGTATAAAGGGTAAGGCTCATTACATTGATATTACCTGAGAGAAGAAAATTTATATGCATAAAGAGACAAGTCAGAATAGATGGAAGTATCATAAATCCTGCGATGAGGAACAAACCAAGCATCATTTGAACGATGGGAATGGAATAATTTAAACCCATCACGTGCTTTAAAGCTACCTCGCCAATAAGGAATTTGTAAAAATCTGGTACATTAGGTTTATCTAATGCTGTCACCAGATATTCACTAAGAAATACTCCGGGTTGAGCAAACCACGAATGCCCTGTGGAACCTCCTTTTCCCAAAATCTTCGTAACTCCCGCTAAAAGCCAACCTACCCCAAATAGAATACGCATTAAAACGACTAAAGATTGAAACACGTGTTTTCCAAGTTTGTTTTGATCTATATGATAATGATTTTCATTGTCAATTACATCCGTGCAGTATCATAGCTTCGCTTGTTATACGAGATCTACTTCCCAACCAGCCTCAAACATGTTTCTTCAAGTAGGGTTAGACAGTTTAGTTCACGGATCATCGTCCCACGCACCCGTACTTCCTACCCTGGCTACTGATATCTTAAATCCAATAAAAATAAGGTCAACCAGTAAAAACTGGTTGACCTTATAATACGAAAGCATTCGTGAGTTTAAGTGCAATCCTTCACAATCTTACATCCTGACCATTTAATGACAAAAATACTGCCTAAATGACGCTCTAGGCCTTTAACTCAAGCACTCTTAACTTGCAGTTGATAGACCTCAATTAGTTATTAATGATCTCAATAATTTTTTGTTGAGCATCTTTAGCTTCAGGGATTGGCATTACAACAAACGCATGGTTCATTTTTGGATAAACAAATGTTTTGTTCTCAATTCCTTGCTCTGTTAGTTTTTCATCAAGTTTTATAGCATCTGGATATAAACCTTCGTGTGTTCCAATAAAGTGAGTGATTTTCCCAAGTCCTTTAAAGTTACCGTAGATTGGACTAATTAATGGGTCATCTATGTTCTTATCAGCTGCCCAAATCTTTGTAATCACTTCCATTCCTCCAATAGCCAACATTGGGTCCTTTTTTTCATATTCAGGTATAAGAGGGTTATCAAGTCCCATATCAACACATGCAGATAGCAAAATGATATCTTTTGGTTGAGGTATATTGTTCGTCTTTAAAAGTTGTGCCAAACCAAGTGATATATTTCCGCCTGCCGAATCCCCCATGATGGTCAATTGTTTAGGACTTTCAACGGTTCCAAGGATTTCTTTATATAGGTTTAAGAGTTTTGGGTAGGTGTGCTGATAATTAAAATTAGGTACTTTAGGATAAATAGGAGCAATAATTTTTGCATTTAATGATTGTGCCATTTTATCCATGAACCTCCAATGAAAAATTAAAGGTTGATTAGTCCAGGCACCTCCATGTATATAAAGAATTACTTTTTGTTCTAAAGATTTTTGGTCATTTAATGTGAAAACCTTTATGTCCTCAATTACTTGCTCCTTAATATCACTGGAAAATTTAGCATTCCCTATAACATATGGCTTAATATTTTCAGTTCCCCTTTGTTTTACGAACTGCGAGGTGTTTTCAATAGTGGAAAAACCCTTTTTTGTATTTCGCAAAGTTAGATATTTTTCAAAAAGATAACTTTGTATAGAACGTTTTTTGCTGTAAATTTGTAAACTCATTTATATCCCCTTTCAC
>NZ_JBFUJC010000308.1:0-3758 GCF_056401595.1 Paenisporosarcina sp. P4_E4_2
GCTTTATTGTTGACGTTTTGCTGTTCAGTTTTCAAGGTTCATTGTGTCACTCGTTTTGGCGACTTCTCTAATTTAGCACTTTAAAGTAAGAGAGTCAAGCACTTTTTAAATCTATTTTTTCATGCTGTGTTGCTCAGCGACGTTTACTATTATATACAGGCTTTTATACAAACGTCAAGAAAAAAATAAGACGCTTTTTCAAGCGCCTTATTTACTGTGGTGCTTCCTCATCAATTTGTTCAACTTTATAGTAGCGGTGAAAGATTTTATCACTCTTCGTCTCTATTCGTTCTACGTGGATGTAGCCCTTCTCTACAAGAAATTCAATAAAGACTTCCAAGTCGACCGAATAGTTTCTGAGCTCTTCTTGTTCGTGCAATTCTTGAATCGTCCAATGATCTTTTTGGCTCATGACTTCTAATATATGACGTGACCCGTCTTTGGTTCTTGAATGGATCATAAACTCACTTGCTAAGAACAATAGCTCCAATCTTTTATCGATTGGTTCTTCGCTTGATAGCAATTCTTCATATAGTTTATAGATGGAGGGTTCAATTATTTTGACCTGCGACCAAACAGTTACTTCAGGATGCATGCCGTTTTCAAAAACAGCCAGTCTTGCAAGATGGTGCAAGGAATCCACAATATGATTGTATGCATCCATGTAGTTTTTTTGTTCAAAGAACACTTTTCCTTCTAAATAACGACGCAAAAGTTTTGCAAATTCAATTCCCATTTTAATTTTACGTCCATAAAAGGGAAAATCTTTTAACTCAGTTTTCAATTCATGAACAAATTCATTACGGTCGAACATGACACGTCCATAAAAAATCCAGTCCACGATTTTTCTATTAGTTCCAAGAAGTAACCATTTCCGTAACTGTTTCTCAGTAACAATGTGCATCGCTGCTTTTTTATCGTTAAATGTATAATGTTTCGTAAACACAGGCTGTGTTGCATCTTTAGCTAATATTAAAAGAATAGTATCGAATGTATCCGTTATTTGACTAACTTTTTCTCTCTTCTCGACTAAAATGACGCCGAGCGTATTTGGTTGGCTCGCTCTTTCCTGATAAATAGGACGCAGAATTTGTTCCAACGGAAGTCCCCCTCATAAATTAATCAAAATGGTATATGTTCTTTTTTCGACAAAGGTTGTGAGATTCCTTCAAACGATTTACACTACCAATTATGGTATAGTAAACATGATTAAGGAGGAACACAATATGAAACCTTATAAAAATAAAATAAATCGAATTCGTTCGTTTGCATTATCATTGATTTTCATCGGTTTTGTCATCATGTATATCGGCATCTTCTTCCGAGAAAATCAAATCGTCATGACTCTGTTTATGTTTTTAGGTCTGCTAGCCATTATAGGCAGCACAGGTGTATACGCATGGATTGGAATGCTTTCCACGAAAGCAGTTCAAGTTGTCTGCCCTAACTGCGGAAAGTATACCAAAGTTTTAGGTCGGGTTGATATGTGTATGTATTGTAAAGAACCACTTACATTAGATCCTACTTTAGAAGGTCAGGAATTTGATGAATCTTTAAACCGAAAAAGATAATAACCAAGTGGGCTAACATTCATTATAGAATGTTAGCCCTTTTTTTGTACAAAAAAAAGAGCACCGAAATGCTCTTTTTGTTTACTATTGAACTTTTATAGCTGATGTTTCACAGGTCGGACATGTTCCGTAAATCTCCATACGATGCGAATTTACTTTGAATCCAGTGACGTGAGAAGCTAATTGTTCTACCTCATCTAAACCTGGATAATGGAAATCAACAATTTTGCCACAATTATCACAAATAATGTGATAGTGATCATTGGTAACGAAATCAAACCGACTCGATGAATCGCCATAGGTTAATTCTTTTACTAATCCGGCTTCTCTAAAAACACGAAGATTATTATATACCGTCGCTACGCTCATGTTTGGGAATTTCCCTTCAAGCGCTCTATATATATCATCTGCTGTTGGATGAATCATGGATTGGATGAGAAATTCTAAAATCGCATGACGCTGTGGTGTAATTCGGACTCCTGTTGATTTCAAATTATCCAATGCGTCACGTAAATGCATTTCAGTCATCGCCATGCACCTCACTTCATAAAGATTATTATTTTATAATCGTTACAATTAGTATAAGAAAGAAGTAACGAAAAAGTCAACAAAAACCCATTACATCAAGGGCTACTCAGCATGTAATCCTTTTTCTTTCTGACCTAGGCGCAAGTTAACGAAGCGTGCAGCAACAAATAAGAAATCAGATAAACGGTTTAAGTAAGCTAAAACAAGTGGAGATACGCTATCGCCAATACTGACCGCAGAACGCTCAGCGCGTCGAACTATGGTGCGAGCTACATGCAGGGTCGCCCCGGCAGGATGACCGCTAGGCAAAATGAAGTTTTGTAATGACGGCAACTGCGCATCCCATTCATCGATTAAATTTTCAAGTTTTGTGATTTCACTATCTTCCAGTTTCCATTTCACTTCTTTTCCAGCAGGTGTGGCCAGTTCCGCTCCCACATGAAAAAGGGTAGTTTGGATTTGATGGAAAGCTTGCAAAACAGTCTCTTTTTCTTCAAAAAACTCATTTTGGATAAAACTGAGGGCAACTCCTATCATGGAATTCGCTTCGTCGCATGTACCATAAGCTTCTACCAAAGCATCATTCTTCGCAACTCGAGATCCATAAATAAGTGAAGTTGTCCCTTTGTCGCCTGTTTTAGTATAAATTTTCACGTTAATACCCCTTTTCTAAGTCTATGACATTTTGAAAATTCGATCCCGTTTCCATCCATTCATGTAGGTTATGCCGGAAAATCTTTAGAGCTCGTGGTACATATTCTGAAGAATGGCTGGAAACATGAGGTGAAACAATAACCCCTTCCATTTTCCAAAGCGGATGACTGTCATCAAGTGGTTCACTCTCAAAAACATCAAGAACAACATAAGCAATTTGACGTTCCTTCATTGCTTGTATGAGTTGTTCCTCTTTTATCAGATCACCACGACCAAAATTCATAAAAATTGCGTCTTCTTTCATTAATACGAAATGATTATATGTAATAAAACCCCTTGTTTCCGGTGTGCTTGGTAAGACAGAAATGATGATATCAACTTTGGGTAGTTCTTCATTTAATTGATCAAAAGTAATCATTGCATTCATGTTGGGCGCCTTTCGCCCAGAGCGATTGCAACCAATTGTTGTTACGCCAAACGCTTGCAACAACCGACCGATTTCACTGCCGATTGCACCAGGGCCAATTATCAGAGCCGTACTTCCAAAAAGCTCCATAGACCCTGAGCGCTTACTCCATTCACTGTTTTCCTGTTGTTTATACATCCACGGTAAAGCACGTTTAAGGGCAAGTAAATGTGCTAGGACGGATTCAGACATTGGTGTTTTGTGAATTCCTTTGACATTGGTAACTAAAATGTTTCGCTTCGCGATATCACGAAGCGGCATTTTTTCTAATCCCGCAGAAGCAACCATGAGCCATTTCAATGAAAGTGCTTGATCTAGAGTTTCTTTTGAAACATCTTCGCCATAGGTCACAATGATTTCAGCTCGTTTAAGTGCATTTTCATCTTTAATAGAAGAAAAAATGAACTCAACTTTCGGAAACTCAGTCAGTAACTCTTCTATCAAATATTCCTTAACCGGGAAAGTAAAAAGTACATTGGTCATTTAGCTGTCACTAATTCACGCAAAGTTACGAGAGCATCTTCCACGTGTCCCTTCAC